>JAJNBN010000088.1 GCA_021156225.1 Verrucomicrobiota bacterium
CCCGTCCACGATGTAATCGGCTGCAAAGTCCAGCCGCGTTCGAGCCAGGTCTTTCAGGTGATCAGGGATCGAGGATGCGTCGACGCCCGCGCGGAGCCCATTCAGTGTGATGTCATCGCGCATGCCCTTCATCACGCGCATCACCTGGCGGATATAAGTTGCCTGACTTCCCACCGCGCCCATAAGAAACTTCCAATGCCCCGCCTTCAGTTCGCCGGGGCTGAACTGAAGGGGTGCGACCGTGATGGACGGGTACTCAGCTTGCCGCTCTTCCAGTTTGTCCTTCGGAACGAGCAAAACCACATCGGCGAGCGCCGCAGGTTCGGCACCATAGGTATCGCGCAAGCTCTTCATCTGCTCTTCGTCAGAATTCGGCGCCACCATGGAAGTGAATTCCGGCTTGTAGTCCATCGTGGGGCTGTAATGAAAGATCACCGTCGCCAGCGGTCTTGGTAGAACGTTGATGTTTGGGATCGCCAAGGACGCCATTTCAGCAATGGCTCCCAGGGTGTAGCTTTTGCCTCCACCCTGGACCCCGAAAAGGCTGATCGTGTGCGTCTGGTTGAGATCAAGGGCGATTCGCCGGCCGTTCGCTTCGCCCAAGATTCCATACTGCGGCGAATCCGAGGTGGATCCAAGCAAGATGTCGTATGAGACTTTGCCCGTAGGGGCCTTCGATGATGCGATTCTCGGCAACGATTCCTGTGGGTCTCTTTTTGGCGTGCCATCAAGCGGTGGTGGGGTGTGGTCGATCATTCCGGAGGCTGGCGCAAAGCCGGGGGAGGACGTCCCGTGGCGTACCACGGTCGGCGGCGGGCGTACAAAGCCGTGCGTGTCACTGCCAAGCCCAGAATTGGTCTCCTCAGTGTGAACCACGACATTCGCAACACCTCCCGGCGCTCTTGGCTCTAGCGAATGTCCACTGGACGCCAACTCGCTCCAAGTCGCCGTCCGGTCGCGGCGAGGACTGATGAATGCAGCTGTGTGAAGCGTCGGAACGCCCGAGGCCATCAACCTACGTCGGAGCAATTCCTGGGTAACCTCAGTGTGCACCTCGCGAGGTGACCCTGCCCCCGTCGCATCCACGGTCTCGGTGTCGCGGACGGCGGCCTCGACGAGCTGCGATACGAGGTCGTAGCCTATGCGGTGATATTCGATGCCGCCTTCTGTTGACGAAAGCTCCGTCCCAGCCTTACCAAAATCAAAAACCAACGCGCTGCGCGTGAATTCAAGCCGGTAGTCTTGTTGATCGAGGGTTCGAAGGAAGTAGCGCGCCTCATCCGAGGCGTCCGGGGAGACCAATCCATAGCGGGCGGACCTATCCAGATAAAACTCCAGCAAGGCTGATAAGTCCCGGTTCTTCACTGACCGGTCGGCACGGTCCACTGGCTTTCGATGAGGGTCGAAGTGGTACGCGATCACGTACTCGCTTTGCTGAATCTGTTCAGCAATCGAGCTCTTTAGCTGCTCGTAGGCCCCAAGATCACCGGCAGTCTTGTAGCACTTGACCTCGACGAGTCGGCACGTTATTTTTCGGCTCGCCGGGTCGAGGTCAAATAGCGCAAGGTCAGTCCGCCGGAAGCTGACCTCATCGCCCAGCTCATCGGCGTTCTTCTTGAGCGCCGCATACAGCTCTAGATGTGCGTCCAGTGGCACCACAATCTGGTTCTCGAAAACCTGTTGATGCTCCAGGAACAGGCGACTGAGCGCCAACCCCAAGGTTTCTGCTCGCTGATTAGGAGATGACAGAAGCTTCAATGCCAATCGGCCCGAAAGCGAGCGCAGCTGCTCCAAGAGGATGACAGCATGCTTTGGGGATGCGGGCAGCCCATAGTCCTTGAGAATCGGGGACAAAAGCGCCTCGAGCTCGGTGACTGATCTGGACGTGATGGCAAGGCGATGACCGAGCGCGTTCGCCATGTCCGGCGAGTGGTCGATCAAATAATCGGGACGCGTAGCATGCCGCCGGTGATCAAAGAACTCAATGCCCAGGTTTCGGTCGATCGTCAGAACCCAGTCACTCACTTCATGCACTTGGTGCAACAAGGCTCTATCTTCCGGCTTCAGACTCAGCAACACGACGGGTCGCGCGTTTGGAAGATAGCGGCTTCGCGCCGCAGACGCCGATGCGACCGAAGTCAAACGCGTGGCAGTTGACAGAAGATCGGTAAGCTCTTCGCAATCCGGCAGCGGGCGTGCGGCTCCATGGAGGGGGCGCCTGGACCAAGTGATTAACTCACCGACCTCGCGGTACTCGATGGCGTAGGGTTGGATCAACCCATGGACAAAAGAGGCATCATCTAACGGCTGCGCATCCTCCGCACGGATCTCTTCGGTTGGGAATTGATCAAAGAGAAATGACAAGTGGGCCGCGTGGCCCTCCGGATCTCGCCGGAAGTCATCGACAGACCTGATGGCAAGCCGGAGCTTCGGCTGCAAGTGACTCTCGGTCGGGGTCGAAAACGCATCCGCTTCGCGAGCAGTTACCGAGGAGTCCGGCGACAGCAGTTCGATGAGGGCCTCGCCCGTGCCCGGCGCCTCCGCGTCCAATGCAAATAGGCGAATGTCGTAACGCAAGTCGGCAAACGCAGATTCTGCTTGCAGGTACAGCAATACCTCCGCGATCGGAGCGCCGCGCCCCGCATTGAATGCGTTGATGGTTAGTGTTTTGACGTACGGGTGCTGGATCAAGTAGCGTTGAATCCGCGTGGCAACATACCCAGCATCAATAGCGGCCCCACCGACTGCTGGCTCAGGGACACCAAGGGCATTGCAGATCTCGCCTAAGAGTCCGCGCGGATCCCGCTCGTCGCTAGCGGCATAGACGGACCAGAACGGGTTCAGGTTGTCGACGCTGACGTAGCTCCGCCCGAGATCTTGTGCCAGCACGACCGGCGGCAAACCTGCGGGAGCTAGCTGCTTGAGCAGTGCATCACGAGTGGGGATAACAAATTCTTGATCACTTTCCCGCGCCTGGTCCAACCAACGCGCCGCGGTGCCGGCCCAAGTCGTGTGCCACAGAGAACGCAGGGGATGCATTGGCCCCAGGAGCAGTGCGTCGCGCTGCTTGCCCCGATAGTCTCGGACGATCAGTGTTACGGTATCAATGCTAAGAGCGAGCTTCAGCTCCTCCAGGGCCGCCTTGCCCAGGTCGTCAGTTCCGGTATCAGCACGATGAAGCAAGGACTCAAGCCACGCTATGTACGCGGCGCCATAAGCCTGCGACTGAGGCCTCAGCGCGATCAAATCCGCCCCTTGAGTGACCAGCCGCTCGTCTCCGCGTAGAAGCCCTTGAAATAGTTCAGACCGCGCTTCAAGCAGCCGCGACACCTCAGCGGATTTCGGCCACGTGAAGGACTGCTGGCTTCTTGTGATAGCGCCAGAGGCAGAAACTTCCACTCGCAGTCGATTGGTAACCACGGCATCGGCCAGGAATGCTCGCTCCAAATCAGCGAGAACACTCGAGATAAGTACGGTTGCCCGACCCTCTCGGCCGAGCTTGATTTCCAAAGACTCCACGCCGCTGATGTGCGCTCGCCCCTGTCTCTCGACCCAATGGCGCTCCTCAATAGTGATAGGTGATGGATCCCTACCTTGGGCCACGGCGGCGAACTTCGCCCGATACAGGGCATGCATGACGCTCGACTCGCGCGGCACCGCGCGCTGCGGGGGGTCGACGTCAACTTCTTCTTCAGTCAGAACGTAAAAAAGCCCGCTGGAGTTCGGAACATCTTGATCAGGACTCGGGTTTCTGGGTAGCTGCTGACCTGAACCGTCCTGAAGCAGGATCCGCTCGCCTTCGTCAGTTTCGGCGTATACACGGACGAAGTGCCAACCCTCCTCCCAATCGACCTTGTTGATGCCGGCAAAGCTGATCGTTCCTGAATCCCGGTTTTGTGTCCACGCCGCTTTGCGACGTCGAAAACCTGTTGGCCCGTTGTCCCGTGAGACCACTTCCGCCACAAAGTGACTCAGGCCTTGCACCTTCGACGGAACCGGATTTACGCGGAACGTGACAGAGAACTTCTTCTGCCCGTTCTTGGTCACTGGCAGCACCTGCTGTCCTACCAATTCGATCAAGCGAGGGTCCGTGGCGTCCTCCGAAACCATCGCAATGTCTGGCAGTTCGACGTCCCCAATGTAGATCGAGTCAGGATCCACGCCGCCGTCCGTGAACTCCCAGCGGTTAAACGCCAGCGGCCAATTGGCCGAGTCGAGCACAATCTTCCGCGCCCACTCACGCGGACTCCCCAGAGACGCGGTCGCGAAGAAGTCGCCGAGACGCTTGCAGAAGGCTGCGTCAGCAAGGCCCAGGTCTAGCGCCCGTGCACGTTCTGTCCGCGTAGACCACGTGATGGTGCGGACACACTCCATGTTTCGAGCCAACCGTGCTGGCGCCCGATCCGGGCTCTCAAGCCAGTCAAAGTCAGGCACCAAACCTACTTCGTAAAGGGCCGCTCCGACGGCTGATGGGTCGAAATCGTTCTTTTTCGCAGTAAGAAGAAACCTCGCGACAGCGACCGGCTCCGCATAGGGCCATCGCTCAGCCGCAAGCGCATCAAGCGAAATCTCAATTGCCGGACGGAGTACAGCCGGAAGCTCCGCTCTCACGGCGTCGATCACCTTCCGGTAGACATCGCGAACGGGGATTTCCTCAAACGTTGCAACGCCAAAGGAGTCCTCTGCAGAGGCTTTCAAATCGTTCGGCACAAAGACAAGAAGCGGCGGCCGAAGTTCGTCATTGGCCAAGGGATTGCGCAATTCGACCAGCTTGGTACTGGATACCGCGAAATCAGGCGCCTGAGTCCGCAGCGCTTCATCGGCCAGGATGACGATTGTCGCGCCGGTGCTTCGACTGCGCAGCGCGCCGCAAAGGCGCAGCATCAATTCTCGGTCGAGGTCTGTGATACGCATGCAATGGCCGGCAGTACGGCGCGACAGCAAATCGACCAAGTCAGGGACTAAGACGGTCTCCAACGCAGCGTTCAGGTCGGCCGATGTCAGCTCGACGAGGCCTCTGCTCATGCCCCCACCTCAGATGCCTGTGGATTGATCGTGTATCGTGGCACCACCGTCTGTGTAACGTAGGCATCAGACAAATCCCGATAGAAGCCGATCTCACGGAGTCTGGTGGTGAAAGCTTGAAGGTTCTGGCGCAGCGCCTGGCGGTCCTCGATCGACGGCGCTCCAAACCCATCCCCAGGAGGCAGCTGGTCGATGTACAGGCCATAGCGTTCACGCAGGAAGCGAAGAAGCGCGTCGATCCTCATTTCGCCAGTTCGATATCCGCCATCAGATACTTGGAGGACCGCAATCTGCAGCAGCACCTCCAGCAGGCGACTGTCCAGGACAAAGCGGCGAGGAGCATTCCGCGAACGTGGCTGTGCCATGAGAGCTCCCGCCTTGTTCTTCTGCAGAATGGCATCGAAACACTGAATTAGGTACTTGCGGTGGAATTCACCTCGCTGAGCGACCAGAATCTCAATGTAGGTGTCGAAATCATCAAGACCAAGCTTGAGAAGGAGACTCGTTGCCGCATCGAGCTGGCCAGCGTCATCCTTCAAGGACTCCTGCAGGCCGTCAAGCCGCCCGTTGAAATACTTCTCTCGCTCCTCGTTGAACGGATGGTCAAGCAGGGCGAACACCTTGTCCAGCGGTAGGCTCTTTGTCCCTGGATAAGCTAACTTTCCCCGGGACAGCAGCGCCTCTCCGAACTCGTCCAACTTCCTGGCGACAAAGTACGAACGGATGAAAGTCGGGATTCTTCGGATGTACGAATCAGCGCTCTGTTCGGCGCGCAGAGCCGCAGGGGATTCGGCATTGCCAGTCAAATCGACGAATAGTCCAAGCTTGTAGGGGCAGTCTCCCTGCGGATCAATAAGGTTACGCGGCTGAACCGGGCAGTTCGCCGTTGAACACAGTGGGTCGGCCTTCTTCAACCGCTCCCAAGCTGGAACGAGCTTTAACAGGCGGAGGTGATAAAGGCCCAAGTGAAAAGACAGCAGAACTTTTAGATACTCCACCATCACTGCACGCGGCATGAAGTCACGGTACAGCAATAGCCTCTGAACGTCGTCCGCCATCAGGTCAGCTGAGCCTATGCACATAGGAGGGTGCCGATCGCCGCCCTCCTTCGTATTGGCTGTGTCCTTGCGTTGAGAGAGGAAGTGCAGCAGCGTGGCGGTCTCTATGTCGGTGAGGGCTGACCCTTCAAGCTCCCGCGTCACCTTGTTGAACCCATCGAAGAAGAAACTCTTCAAGTGCTCAATTGCGTGGTTCCCTGAGTTCGCTCTGGCGTGATGCAGCATCTGATAGAGATGCTGGGCCGCCCCGTAGTCACGCGAGTGCTTCGGATTTCTGAAGCGATAGGTGTATCCGTGCAATGGGCGAGGTCCTGCAACAGCCTGGTTCGGCCGGCCCCGGTTCACAATGTCCATCAGATGCGTTTCAACCCACCGCTCAACGATGTCCTTGTGATCTTCGAAGCCGATGAACTTCTCCTTGGCGTCACATATGTCTTCGACAAATTGCTGCACGGTGAGCTCGCGCTTGTCACGGAAAACACTTGGGTATCCGCTGTGCTCCAGGCGTTCGAACAAGCCCGTTAGCACACGGTCCATCTCCAAGAGCTTGAAGTCGACATAGCTGATCTTCGTGAGCCTGAACTCTCGGTCTTTCTTTTGTATTGCCATCAGACGGTCTCCCTCTCTTCATTATTCAGATGCATCGTGATCCGCCCGTCATCTCCGCGGGCCACCTGATAGAAGTCGTGACCAGTCGTCGTCAGCAAGATTTCATGGTACGGCTGGGCGTTCAGACTGTTCTTAAAGACTCCGAGGCACAGGTAGAACCCTTGCATCTCCTCGACACTCGGTCGGTAACCTTCGTTTAGTCGGACGAGCATCTCAAAAACATCGAGGTTGATGGCGAGATCGCTGCTGGCAGCCTGCCTGCCCTCCGGTTTAAACCGCAGGCGCAGACCAGTCGGTAGATGCTCCACGAAGCGCGCCTGGCTAGCGAAGTCCTCAACCTGGAGAGAAAATCGGTTGGCCGGGAAGAGCCGGTAGCTCCGAATTGTGCCGTTCTCTACATGCCGCAATTGCAGGGCCAGGTTTGCCCCCAGGCGATCTGGCCGGCGCAACCCTTCTCCGCGATTGATAGCGCTTAGGAGATTTGGTATCAAGCCGGCAACAGACTCTCGCGTCATGACAATATCGATCATCTGCTTGGCTGATCGGTAGGGAAGCATCCGTTCCCACGTGCTGTCTCGACGTTCGAAGAATTGCTTTCTTCGGGTCATCGCCACGTACTCGCGATGTCGCCTCGCGCGGATCAAGATGGTTCCAGTGCCTGCTCCACGAGGCAGATCCTCGAAGAGAGACTGAAGAACTTTGTAGTCAAAACCATCGCGCCGCTCAAACCGAAACAGCATGCGATCATCGGGTTGAATGAAATCCAAGCCTCGGTCGAAACGGGGATCCTCTTGCTTCCCCACGTCGACCTCGGCCAGCAAGGAGATCAGGCGATCAGCGTTAGGCAGGCTTCCACCAAGCCAGCTGTTGAAGTAAAAGCCCCGGACGACGGCATCCCGATCGGGCTTTGCGTAAACAGCATGGATGTCTGCGCAATCCCGATTGCTGATCAGCATAAATGACAGCGCCGATCGCAAGTCACGCATGGTGATATGCAGTCGGCCCCGCAGGTGCGTCATCGTGTACAGCGTTTGCAGCCGCTCGATCAACCGAGGGCCTGCCGTTTCATCCTGGAAGCTTCGCGCGTTGTGAAGCGCATAGCACTTATCCTTGACGTCACAGCCAGCACACGCAACCCAGTGCGCCGGGTCGGTCATACGTCGGATGGTCCGCTCCAGAATCGAGCCTTCGGAAGCCGGCGCTACGACGCTGCGGAGATTGAGGTTGACGATTGCGACACCGCGATCCGCGTCGCCCGTCGCCAGACCGATCTGCACAAGCGCCTTCAACCCCGGGTAGTCGCTCTCGTTCGCAGCGAGGAAGTCGACAAGACGACCTTCGTTGATGGCGATAAGCCGCGTTTCTTCGGGTGCCCACGAATCGGGGCTTGACCCGCCGAAGGGGGCCAGAAATTCCTTAAGAACCTGGTCGTTGTCCTTTGCGCCCTCGTCCTGGCTGCCATCGTAGTTAATCAGGAACCGACGCTGTTGCAGCGTTAACGCGCTTCCGTTCGGAAGGCCCCGGTCCACGCTGCCCCCGCGCCGCTCCACCTCCCGTTCCAGGTGCTGCAGAAACGCCGTCTTGCCATCGCCGGCATTGCCAGTGATCAGCACGAGCCGGAACTCGCCATTGAGCACGGCCGGCAGCAGCTTCCGATCGAGATCGGTGTCGACGTAGACTGCCTCGCCCCAGGCGTCCATGCCTCGCGTCCCTGCATTGCTTCGCGCACTCTGGCTGTACAGCGAGAGCAGGTGCGTGACGAATGGATTGGTATTCGGTACCGCGGTTAGCGCTGGAATCCCTGAGGACGCCGCTTTGGCCACCGCTGCCACGTCGATCGACTGGGCCGTTGTCCGTCGAGCGCGATGCACATTGATTATGGCGTCGCGCATCTCCAACGCCGAATGCCAGCGCTCGCCGCGCTTTGGTGCTATGGATCGCATGACAACGTCGACGAACTCTGGCGCCAGATCCGCGAATCCGGACAGTTCCCGAGGGTCGGGGGCGAGGCGGTTTGGCGACGGCTCTGAAGAGTCCCACGGGTACTTGCCAGTGAGCGCCTCGTACAGCGTCAAACCGAGCGCGTACAGGTCACGGTCAGCCCGCTCACCGTTCTGAACAATGGCCTCGGGGTCAAAGTCTGGTGGCAGGTAACGCCTGGATCCTCCACCACGAGTTTCCCGGTCATCGGACCGAACTGACACATTGAAGTCAATGATCTTCGCGCCCTTCTGAGTCCACAGCAGGTTGCGTGGTTTGATGTCGCAGTGATGGAAACCCTGTTGGTGCAAGTGCACCAGCCCTTCGATCACTTGCTTACCTAACTCCAGCGCATCCTCTGGAGCCAACAGCCGCTGCTGGATCATGTCTCCCACATCTGCGCCTTCGACATACTCGAACACCATGAAGGGGATCTGGCTCCCCTTTGGTCCTGGCAACACATCCGCGTCGAGCACCTTGACGACGTTGGGATGGTCGGGGATCTTAACGAGGTGGCGGTACTCCTTCTTTAGCCGCTCTAGCGTCGAATGCCGGTCACTCACGACCAGCTTCACGGCTCGCGCGACATCCCCCAGCGTGTCGATGACCTTGTAGACCACCCCGAACGTGCCTTGCCCGAGCTTCTTCTCGACGATGAACTTGTGCGTCAGCGCGTGTCCCTGCGGCAGGTTGCGGTAGTCGATCTCGAGCTCGGCCGACGATGTCTCAGCGGCTTGGGCCTCTAATGGCGACTGAGAGTCACCGTCCGCATTTACCGCCTGAGGCGTCAGCAACTCAATTAATGACTGCAGCGCTTGCTCGGCAATCGGGCGCTTGTCGCTTTCGAAGGCGCAGAGCCCTTGCAACCAGGCATCCACGGCGGGCGTCAGCCCAGACTCCAGGGCCGACGGCGCCGTTGGAAACAGCGCC
>JAJNBN010000628.1 GCA_021156225.1 Verrucomicrobiota bacterium
CCGAAGGATGCATTGGTGATCGTGAATTTATCCGGTCGCGGTGACAAGGATGTGGCTCAGGCGGCGCAGTTCCTGAAGCTGTGAGCGAGGTTAGTTTAAGCGCCAGATGGCGGCGTTTAGCGCGGTGGCAAACGTGACCCAGGCCAAATAGGGCACGAGCAGCCATGCCGCTTTTGGATTAAGCGGTTTGAAGAGCAAGATGGTAACGAGTATGCTGAGCCATAGCGCCACGATTTCGATCAGAGCGAGGCCGGGGTTCTTCAACGCGAAGAAACAGGCCGACCAGAGCACGTTTAAAACGAGTTGCACGGACCAGGCTATCAGGGCGTTCTTACGCGCGGGCAGATCAGTCTTCCAAACCATCCAACCGGCTACGGCAATGGTTACGTAAAGGACCGTCCAGACGGGGCCGAAGACCGCCGCAGGCGGATTCCACGCGGGCTTATGGAGGCTTTGATACCAATCGTTCACGCTGAGTGAGGTGAACCAGCCACCAAGTCCGGCGCAGGCAAATACCAGCAAGAGGAAGCCCGCGAGTGACACTGCGTTCTGCATCGGAAAAAGGTAAAGCAATTTCCCGGGAGTTCAATGGTAGCGGCCATTTCGGGCAAAAGTGCGCCCGATGCCATGGCTCGCTTGACTTGTGAAAGATTAGCGGTCTTAATCGCTGCGAAATTCAGCCTTAAGATACATTATGCGCAACACCCGGATCATCGTTTCTGCCTTGGCGACCTTCTGCGTCGCAGCCGTCACCGCCACTTCTCTCTTCAATGTGCAAGCCGCCGATAAAAAGGCCGCTTACTCCATGGAAGAGATCATGAAGACGGGCATGAAGGGTGATACTTCCACTTTGAAAAAGGTGGTTGATGGTGTGGCCACGGATGCGGAGAAGAAACAATTGGTGGAATACTGCAAGGCGCTGACCCTGCAGGAACCTTCCAAGGGCGATGCCGCAAGCTGGAAGGCCAAGACGGCCGCGCTGCTGGCCGCTGCCGAGAAGGTAGCCGCTGGTGATAAAGCGGCTATCGCAACACTCAAGGAAACCTCGAACTGCAAGGCTTGCCATAGCGTGCACAAGGGCGACAAAAAGTAAGCGTAATCAATTTGGAAGCGAGGCGCCATGGCATTGCTGCCATGGCGTTTTTCTTTGGTCCGATGGCCTAATGCCTTGCCACCAGTGGCGTTTGTTGCGTATTCAGATGGGAATTGAGGGCAGATACCGGAACCACCCTGATGCGGTTGATGCGGGCTTGTGAGGCCGTGGTGCCTCCCGGCCTATTGCGTCTGCTTGTATTACCGCTGGTTGTCCCGCTGGCGCTGAAAGACCTGCGTTGGCAGGACAAGTTGAAATTAGGTTGGAGACATCTTGGTGTTTCAACGCCACGCGGGGGAGTGCGGTTCAAAGAGCTCATTCGCTTTCATCTCGTCCGCTTTCTGACTTTCTGGCCCGACCGGCTGGCGGTGAACCCTTGGCGCGAGCGGATTGAAATTCATGGTTTGGAGGCTGTGAAGGATTTGCAATCAGCGGGCCGACCGACGGTGCTGGTGTGTCTGCATCATGGGCCGATTCATATCCTTCGCTACGTGCTGCGAGCCTGCGGACTTCCGTGTGCCATGGTCGTTTTGGAATCACGGAAAGAACGGCTGGCGGTGCGGGAATGGAAAGACCGGCTCAGTCCACCAGACGATATGCCGAACGTGTTCTGCAATGATGAACTGAAGGCGATGCAACAATTCATGCAAGCGGGCGGATGCCTGTTGGTGGCAGCGGATTATGGGCGGGGAAAGATGTGTGAAGTTCCGTTCGGGCAGGCCAAGATCCAGGTGGCATCAGGCGCTTTTCGAGTGGCAAAATCGGTGGGGGCAATGGTTTTTCCTGTTGTGATTCGTGAGACGGAGGCTTGGCATTTTGTGGCGGAAATGGGAGACGGTGTTCCAAGTAAGGGTGAACTGGAAGAGGTTGCCGGGATAGTTTTGGCATCCTTGGCCACAAAGGTGCTTGCCACACCAGAGCAAATACATTCACAACTGGCAGACAGCCTGAAGGCAGGCACGAAATGAACGAACGCGTCGCACAATGGTTGCAGGAATGTCCGCTGGTGATCACCGGAACGGGTGCCGTCTCTGCGGCTGGCGGTTCCGTGGAGACGTTGTGGGAGGCGGTAGTGCGGGGGAAGTCACTGGCCAAGAAACTGGGTTTCACGGAAGCGAAGTTTGCTGGTTGCCAAGTGCCTGCGTCGGCCGTGGAACCAGTAAAGGGATCTTTGTTACGCAAGTCCGACCGGTTGGTGCAACTCGCGGTGAAGGCGGGGTTGGAAGCATGGACCCAAGCGGGAGGCGCGGGGACGAGTCCGGAACGGATCGCGGTCTTTGCGGGGACATCGCGTGGGCCGGTGGGCAAGATGCTGGAATCGGCGGGGCGATTGCGGATCGACCGTGTGCTGCCCAGTTCAGCGGCGAGCAGCACGATCGCGAGCCTGAGCGGCATGGTAGCGTTAAGTGTGGGGGCATGTGGTCCGGCGCTGACAGTGTCATCAGCCTGCGCATCCGCAGCGTCAGCCATCGCGTTGGCCGCAGAGCAAATCCTGCTGGGAAAAGTGGGTTTTGGGCGACGCGGATTTGCCAGGGCAGATTTGCCGGCCATTTGACCTGAACCGGACCGGCACGGTGCTAGGTGAGGGGGCGGCATTCTTGGTGATTGAAACCGAGGCCCATGCAAAAAAAAGGGGTGCAACTATTTTGGCCAGATTGAGCGGCTGGGCGATCGGCACAGAAAGCGGCGAGCGCACGGGCATCAGTGAAGATTCGGCGGCACTGGTGCGCGTGATGCAACAATCATTGGCGCTGGCGAGATTGAAGCCGGAAGAGATCGGCTACGTGAACGCCCACGGGACGGGTACCCTATTGAATGACCGGCAGGAAACCGTGGCGTGCCGGCGTGTCTTCGGCGAGCACATGCCGCCGTGCTCCTCGATCAAGCCGGTCACCGGACATTGCATGGGGGCGGCGGCGGCACTCGAAGCGGTGGTGTGCCTCGAAGCGTTGAGAAATGGTTTGCTGCCACCGACACCGAACTGGGCGGTGCGTGATCCGGAATGTCCGCTGGACATCATCGCCGGTGAAGCGCGGCGGACTTCAGCAAAACATGTGCTTTCCAATTCATCCGGCTTTTGGGGTAATAATGCCTCGCTGATATTTTCCAGGCTATGACCACTGAAGAATTTCGCAAACACCTCAAGACACTGCCGCAGCAGCATCCCTTTTATCAGAAGCCGCACCCATTCTGGCAGGCGTGTTTCCGTGGGAAACTGCCGTTGGAGGCCTTGCGGGCCTGGTCATTGGACACGCATCCGTTTGTCCGAGATTTTCCGCGGTCGTATATGCAGGTTGCGGCGAAGACGGATTCGACCGAAGCGCTGACCTATCTGGGTGAAACAATTTATGAGGAGACGGGCTGCGGTGAAGTGGCGGAATCGCATGCGAACCTGTTCGCGACGTTCACCGAAGGGCTGGGCATGAAGAAAGAAGATTTGCTGCCTGAGCCCGCTTCAAACGGCGGCCGTGACGCCTGGCAATATGTATGCCGGATGGCGAAGGAAGGCACGTTTCTCGAAGGACTGGCGTGTGTGGGGCTTGGCGTGGAACGGCCTTTGCCGGAATTTTACGCGATGCTGGCGAAGACATTTCACAAACGCTATGGGGTGCCTGTCGGGCCACTACGTTACTTCTCGCTGCATACTTCAGCGGATGTGAAACATAGTATGACGGCACTGAAAATAGTTTTGCAGGAGGCGAAAACGCCGGAGCTGCAGGAGCGCGTGACGCAAGTGATCACGGGGTTGTGGGATATCCAGTTGCAGCATCTGGATGAGTTGCTGGAGAAGTATGGGAGAAAGTGAAGAATGTTATATTGCCGGATTATCTGCATGTGCCGTTCCACTCATCCAGCTTTGAGGGCTAAGTCGACATCCCTTTCAGACTGCGGGAAGCTGCGGTTTCTTCTTGAACGTAACCGTCAGCAAAACGATGACGACCAAGCAGGCGAAGCCGGTGATCACCAAGCCGAGACGGAATTTAGGATCTTCGTAAGTCAGAACCACTTGGTGGCTGCCTGCGGGAACTTTTAAAGCCGTGAAGGAATGATTGGCTCTCCGGAGCGGCACCACGGTGTCGCCAATCCGCGCCACCCACGGATGATAATATGTCTGGGCCAACACGACGATGGACGGTTTGGCGGCATTGACCTTGAAACGGATGCTTTGTTCCCTCCAGTCAATGGCTTCGATGCTGGCCTGACCCGACACCACGTCTTGCAGGTCATTCGCCCAGGAGGGGTAGAGATAAACTTCCTCAGTTGGTTTGAATCTTCCTTCCTGAAGCAAGGTGAAGACCCCGCCGGTTTCCACGGCTACCGGCTTTTGGCCCGCCGTGATAAGCGGTTGGGGGTTCCATTTTTTGATCCACTCGATGGGCTTGCCCGGCCTTTGGGTGTAGGCCATTCCGGCGAATTCAATGAGTGGCCGGACTTCTTCATCCGGCATGACGTGAAACCAAGGCAGAATTTCCTGAAAACTTCTGAGATCCATGGGGAAAAAGCCATGCAACTTGGGCAAATGATCGAAGAGTGTTAAATTATCAAAACACGCCATCCGGCAATAGGCGACCTGCTCCTCGGGAATGACAAACGCGGTACCACCGAGCTCGGCCATGATTTGCGCGTTGGGCAGGAATCGTGGTGCGCCGGGGCCGCTTGGGACATCGATACCCAACTGATCCTGCGCCATCTTCGGCTTGTACACCCACGATTTTACGGTGGGACTGGGGCGATGGTTGAAGATGATCTGGTCAGCCCATATCAAGGACATTAAGGCGAGAGAGATTTTCAAGGCATTGCCCGCGACCGGCGTTTTGAGCAAACGAACCAGCAGGTAGGCGGCGAAAGCAAAGATCGGCACACGGATAAGACC
>JAJNBN010000629.1 GCA_021156225.1 Verrucomicrobiota bacterium
TCGCGCAGTGCCTTCACCAGCTTCTTCGCGGCGAAGGGGCGGCACAGGCCCGCCATATCCTTGATGGCGAGGAAATGCGCGCCCATCTTTTCCAGCTCCTTCGCGAGCTTCACGTAATATTTCAGCGAATACTTGTCGCGCTTCTCGTCGAGGATGTCGCCGGTGTAGCAGATCGCCGCTTCGCAAATCGCGTGCGTATCTTGCACGGATTCCATCGCCACCTTGAGGTTCGGCAGATAGTTCAGCGAATCGAAGATGCGGAAGATATCCATGCCCGAGGCCGCGGCGTGCTTCACGAAACCGGCGACGACGTTCTCCGGATAGTTGCTGTAACCCACGGCATTCGAACCGCGGAAGAGCATCTGGAAGCAGATGTTCGGGATCTTCACGCGCAGATCACGCAGACGTTCCCATGGATCTTCATTCAGGAAGCGCATGGAAGTGTCAAACGTCGCACCACCCCACATCTCGAGCGAGAAAAGGCCGGTCTTCACATCACCCAAGCGGCGGGCGAGGGCGTCCGAGCAGGTCAGCATGTCATAGCTGCGCACGCGCGTGGCCATGAGGGACTGGTGGGCATCGCGGAAAGTCGTGTCCGTGATGAGGAGGCGCTTCTGCTTCAGCGTCCACGCAGCAAATTTCTTCGGCCCGAGGTCCAGCATCAAATTGCGCGTGCCTTTAGGAAGGGCTTGCGTGCGCTCAAAACGTGGTGAAGGAGCGAGTACAATCTGCTTGGTCGGTTTATAACCCTTCGCATGCGGGTTGCCGTTCACGATGACGTTGCCGAGGAAGTTCAGTATCTTTGTCGCACGGTCACGCTTCAGGCGGAAGGAGAACAACTCGGGCGTAGTGTCAATCAGCGTCGTCGTGGCCTGGCCCGTGCGGAACTGTTCGTGACGGATGACGTTTTCCAGGAAAGGAATGTTCGTCTTCACACCACGAATGCGGAACTCGGACAAAGCGCGGTCCATACGATCCATGGCGATGTCATAGGCGCGACCGCTGGCGATGACTTTTACGAGCATGGAATCGTAAAACGGCGTGATGACCGCGCCGCTGTAACCCATGCCGCCATCCAGGCGGATGCCGAACCCCCCGGGAGAGCGATACGCGAGAATCTTGCCGTAATCCGGCATGAACTTGTTCTCCGGATCTTCCGTGGTGACGCGGCATTGGATGGCGTAACCATTGCGGGGAATCTCATTCTGCCCCGGCAAACCGATTTCGCGCGAATGCAGGCTGTAGCCTTGTGCGATGAGCATCTGAGCGCGGACGAGATCGATGCCCGTGATGACTTCCGTGACGGTATGCTCCACTTGGATGCGCGGGTTCATCTCGATGAAAAACCATTCGTGCTTGTCCAGGTCGTAGAGGAATTCCACCGTGCCCGCGTTGTCGTATTTGATCTCGCGCGCCATGCGTGCCGCGGCATCGCAGAGGTCTTTGATGACGTGCTCGGGGAGGCCGTAGCTCGGGGCGACCTCGACGACCTTCTGATGACGCCGTTGCACCGAGCAATCACGTTCGTGCAAGTGGATCACATTCCCGTGCTGATCACCGAGGATCTGCACCTCGATGTGCTTGGCGCGCGGGATATATTTTTCGAGGAACACCGCCGGATTACCAAACGCACGGCCTGCTTCCGCCTGCGCTTCGTCCAAAAGATTCGAGAGATCGCCCGCCTTTAACACCACGCGCATACCGCGACCGCCGCCACCGAACGCGGCCTTGATGATGAGCGGGAAGCCGATCTGCTTCGCCAGCTTCAACGCCTCTTCGCGGTCTTCGATGGGTTCTTCGGTGCCGGGGAGGACTGGCACACCGATCCGTTGCGCGAGCGCACGAGCGGCAGTCTTGTCCCCCATCATCTCGAGCAGGTCAGGCCGGGGTCCTACAAACGTGATGCCGGCCTTCGCACACGCGCGGGCGAAAGCAGGGTTCTCGCTCAGGAAACCATAACCGGGATGGATCGCCTCCACGCCTTTTTCCTTGGCGATGGCCACGATGCCATCGATATCCAAGTATGCGGCCACCGGTCCCTTTCCCTGGCCGACGAGGTAGGATTCATCCGCCTTGAAGCGGTGCATGCAGAAGCGGTCCTCCTGCGCATACACGGCCACCGTGCGCAGCCGGAGTTCCGTCGCGGCGCGGAAGATGCGGATGGCGATCTCGGAGCGGTTGGCCGCCATCAATTTCTTGAACGGCTTCGGTCCTGTCACCGCCGTCTCTTCTGCCGCTTTGACTGCTTTCTTCATGGCTTTACCGGATGCTGAACTCATACGTTGAATCGGCCCGCTGTTATACGGCAGGAGCAATCCCAAGGCAAAGGAAAGTCTGCGCCCTCCCGCCCCTCAGATTTTCGTCGAATTGCCTGAAGACCGGTCGCGATGGGGTGATTACCTAGGTTTCTTCCACCCTATTTTTTGGCTTAATGAACGAACCTGCCTATCCGGCAGCGCCACGAAGTGTGATGCACGTTGACACTCTTCGCGGTTCACAACCCGTCCAGGAGACTGAAGTCTCCCGACGGCGGGTTCAACAGATTGATGCCTTGAATCGGGACGAATATATATTGAATTTGGAAGCCCTCCGGCTG
>JAJNBN010000089.1 GCA_021156225.1 Verrucomicrobiota bacterium
CCAGGAGCCCGAGGCAAGCTGGGGGAACATGCTGAATGCTGCCCAAAATACTGAGTACCTGCGCAACTATCCGTGGTTGCTCGCCCCGGGTGCGGCAATTTTTATCACGGTTCTGGCTTTCAACTTCCTCGGCGATGGCTTAAGAGACGCCGTGGATACCAAGAGTTCTTAGACATGCCGCTGCTCGAAATCAAAAATCTGAAGCTCGACTTCAAGCAAGGTGACAAGCTGCTGCGCGCAGTGGATGGCGTCTCCTTCACCTTGGATGCGGGTGAAACCGTCTGCTTGGTAGGCGAGAGCGGTTGCGGCAAAAGCGTCACCGCACTTTCCATCGCCAAACTGGTGCCGACCCCGCCCGCCATCTATCCCGAAGGCCAGATTCTCCTTAACGGTCAGGATGTGCTGAAGATGGGTAAGAACGAACTACGGTCCATTCGTGGTGGCATGGTCAGTTATATTTTCCAGGATCCCAGCGCGTCCTTGAATCCCGTCTTTCGCGTGGGAAATCAGATCAAGGAATCACTCAAGCTGCATCGCCCTAAGTTTGCCACGGATGCAGAGGTCATCCGCTTGCTCAAGCTGGTGGGCATTCCTGCTCCCGAGTCTCGTATCCGCGATTATCCGCACCAGATGTCCGGCGGCATGCAGCAGCGCGTGATGATCGCCATGGCCTTGGCCTCGGAACCCAAGCTGCTGGTGGCGGATGAGCCGACCACCGCCTTGGATGTGACGATTCAAGCGCAGATCATGGAGCTGCTCCTGGACCTGAAGAAGCGGCTCGGCATGAGCATCCTGCTCATCACCCACAATCTGGGTATCGTGGGCGACATCGCGGACCGGTTGGCGGTGATGTATGCCGGTCAGATCGTGGAGATGGCCCCGGCCAATCAGATGCTGAAGCGTCCATTGCATCCCTATACGAAATCATTGATGCACTCGGTGCCCAAGCTGGGCCATGAACTGGAAAGGTTGAATGCCATCCCGGGCAACGTGCCGAGCATCGGCTTTATGCCCACAGGCTGTCGGTTTCACCCGCGCTGTCCCATCGCCCACAGTGATTGTTCCAAGAATGTCCCGGAACTGGTGGAAGTGGAACCGGGACATTGGGTGCGGTGCCCATATTGGCCGGAGGCTGTTGGCGAAAAGCCTCGCGCGCAAGCTGCCGTATAGAGCCCGGATCAAGTTGATGACTAACGTTTAATCTGATGTCGCTGCTCGAAGTCAAAAATCTAAAAGTTCATTTCCCCGTCAAACACGGGCTGTTCAGCCGCGTGAAAGCACACGTGAAAGCGGTGGACGATGTGAGCCTCACGGTGGGCCACGGTGAGACGGTGGGGCTCGTGGGGGAAAGCGGCTGTGGCAAGACCACCTTGGGCCGCGCCATCATCCGCTTGCTCGATCCGACAGCGGGCCAGGTTTTCTTTAACGGAGAGGAAATCACCAAGCTCAAGCAGGGCGAACTGCGCAGCCGTCGTCGTCAGTTCCAGATGATTTTTCAGGATCCCTATGGTTCGCTGAATCCGCGCATGACGGTCGGCCAGATCATTGGTGAGGCCATTGATATCCATAAACTCGCAGCCACTCCGGAAGCGCGCCGCGAACGCATTTCCAGCCTGTTAAAAGACGTGGGTTTGGATGCGCGTTACGCTGATCGTTATCCGCACGAATTCAGCGGTGGCCAGCGTCAACGCATCGGCATCGCTCGTGCCTTGGCGGTCGAGCCCAAGCTCATCGTTTGCGACGAGCCGGTGAGCGCACTCGACGTCTCCGTGCAGGCTCAGATCATCAACCTGCTGATGGACATCCAGCGTGAGCACAAGCTCTCGTATCTGTTCATCGCGCACGATCTCGCCGTCGTCGAGCACATCAGTCATCGTGTGATGGTCATGTATCTGGGGCATGTCGTGGAGAGTGCTCCCTCGAAAACTATCTGCCGTCGTCCGCTGCATCCTTATACTCAGGCACTCATCTCTGCGGTGCCGGAAGTGGATCCGGAATCAAAGCGGAAACGCATCATTCTGCCCGGTGACGTCCCATCGCCGATCAACCCGCCTTCCGGATGTCCTTTCCATCCGCGCTGCCCGATTGCCGTGGATCGCTGCAAGGTAGAGGTGCCGCCTTTGCGGGAGATAACTCCCGGTCATTGGGCCGCCTGTCACTTGGCGGGCACGCCAGCAGGGGTAAGTGGCACTAAAGTGGGCGGTCCAACGCTTGGTTGAGCGACGGGAGCGCTTTTTCCTCCCGCAATAAAATTGGTTTTGCCCGTCTTGCCGTCGGCTTCGATGATCAGCAAATACTCTTCGCCTATCTGCAATGGAGTAGGTGGCACTCCGGCCACGGCAGGCTTCATTCCTGGGACATCCCCCGCGTAGCTGAAAGCTTTCACCGGATTCGATTTCGGAGCCCCTTCCATAGACCAAACCGGCGGGGTTAACTCATTTGTAGCCAAGGCTTTGGATGGGTATACTTGGATGCTGGTGATCTCATACTTGCTGTTGAGCCCAAAGGCCACGGGATAGGCCCCTTGGGAACTGCCCGGACGCAGCATAGGACGAATTTGCGTAATGATTTGAATATTCTTCGGGCGGAACCAGTCGGTGAAATAGACAGCATAAACCACTGCCAGGGCGATGGTCACTGTGCTGAGGATAATGGCCTTGAGGTTCATGTTCCTAAACTTGACGCACCATGACTGGAGAAAATTCGACATCAATGAAGTTTGAACCAAAAATTAAGGTTCAATTCACTCCCTCGGACCGGTTCTCGCCGGCCCTTAAGTTTCGTGCCGCCAAGCCGTCACCTGCGCCGGTCGAGCTGCCCAAGCCATGGATGCTTCCCGTTGCTTTCAAAGAACATTCGCAGCGCCGTCGTGCCTTCACCTTGATTGAACTTTTGGTCGTCATCGCGATCATCGCGATTTTGGCGGGGATGCTTTTGCCGTCTTTATCTTCCGGCAAGCAGGCTGCATTGCGCATCAAGTGCGTCAGTAACTTGCGACAGGTGAACATGGCCCTGCGGATGTATGCCGATGATAACAAGGGCCAGTTCACGCCGCGTCATGCAACGAATCGATGGACCACGCTTTTGTTGAATGGTTACGTGGACACGCGGTTGCTGAAGTGTCCCGCGGATGCTCCCAATCCGCTTTCTTCCGGAACGCCCGGTTACACCACCAATCAGCTTCCTGCAGATTTCGCTTCCCGCAGTTATCTGATCAACGGCTGGAATGATTTTTTCCAAAGCACGCTGAGCACGAACGATTGGCAATTATACATGACCGCCGCCTACAAGCATGGCATTCGCGAAGCAGCGATCCGCCAGCCTCAGGAAACCATTGCGTTCGGTGAAAAGGAAACAGAGTCGCCGCATTTTTACATGGATTTCTATGAGGGGAATGGCAACGACATCGAGGAATCTGAACAGAGCCGTCACATGACCGGAGGTGGCGTGAAATCGAAGCAAGGCGGATCCAATTACGCGATGGTGGATGGCAGCGTCCAATATTTGAAATATGGCCAAGCCCTGACTCCGGTAAACCAGTGGGCGGTGATGGCCAACTGGCGGACGAACGCGGCGAATCTGGCTCCCTGATCAAGGCTGTCTCAAAGCGTTAAGATCACCGCATTGGTCCGGCCTTCGATTTCGAGGGTGACCTTGGTTGCTTCGATCTTCAAACATTTCACCTGATAGGACACCCCGTCTGCCTTGATAGGCGAGGACTGGCCTTCACCGATCACGATGTTGTTGATCAAGGCCGTCCTGCGGTTGCTGTCCCCGATGATCGACTTCAGCACCAGCTGGAGAGGTTCCGTCTCGAAACTGGCGGAGGTCACTGATTCCGTCTTTTGTTCAGTTACCGGTTGAGCAACTGCACGGTCCTTTAGTTTTGAAAAAATCTTCATCGGGATTTTGCTGGCGGCGATTGACTCGTTAGCTTCTTCCTCGGCCTTTCTCTGGTCCGCATTGTCGATGCCCGCGATGCCTCCGCTCACGAGTCCGCTGATCAAGGACGCAAGTGCGATAAAATAGATGACGTAAGCCGAAAACCCCCGGCGCAAATTCTCCAGATACTCTTCCTCGGTGTGCTCTTCCAAGGCGCGAAGATGGGCTTTCCAAGCGATGCAACCGGCGATCAAAACGGGGATGGCCAACGCATCTACCCAGCCCAGCGCCGTCGGATGATAAAACACCGTGACAATTGCGTGGCCGATGATGACGCCTGAGATGACTGAGACGATGAAAAGATAGACGGCCGGCAGAACCCGTGCCGTCAAACCCTCCGAGCCATCATCGTTTGAGCGCTCCATCGACTATGGCTTAACCCGCCATACGGCCCTAGGTCAAACCTAAGCAGCACTCATTTCTTGTTCAAAAAGACGCCGACGACCTTCGCATCCCAAACCGTTTGAGTGGCCGAAGTCTGGACGGAAAACTCCGAGGACGCATTCGGCTGCAGATTGCTGACCACGGCGGATACCTTGCCTGAGACAGCGCCGGCACCGTCCAAAGTCTCAAAATCCACCCGTGCGTCAGCGATGACTTTCGAGGTGGAATTGGAAACTGCCCCCGTCAGATAAAAGGTCCGATACTCGCCCGGCTCAAGTTTCCACGTCGTGACTTGCACGCCTTCCAAGGGGCCGCTTGGTTTGGAACGGAACAGGAGAAACAGTCCAAAGACCGCGTTCACGCCCAGCAGCAGCGCTACCGCATAGATGATGCTTAACTTTGTTTTCTGACCTTTCGCGACCTCTGCAGGCGTTAAGGTAGCGGGATCAGGATAGTCATAAGTGGCCTGGGCCGGATCGGCCGGTGGGATCTTCAACGTCACCAGTGTCTGGCAATGCGGGCAGGGGATGGTTTGCCCGGCATACTCCGCCGGAAACTCGATCTTGCCCCGGCACTGGCTGCAGAAAATCTTATGAAAAACCTGGTCGCTCATTTCTTCACTTCATTATTGAACGACCACAATTCCCGGATGGGAGCGTGCCGGCTGAATTTGAAAACAGTCCAGCCTAACGCCACGATCAAGATCACCAGAAGATACTTCAACAGGCCGATCGTCCGTTCCCGTTTTTTGACGATGACGGACAGTTCCTGATTCGAATGTTCCAGCCATTGCTCGTCTGTGCCGCGCTGATATTCGTCTGCCATGGCGGCATCCTAGCATGATCAAAGCACCGGTTTCCACGCTTTAAGCAGGCTAGCCAGTTCCGTCACTTCCTCGGGCTTAAGGTCGGGCAACGGCGGACGGCAAGGCCCACCGGATAGGCCGATGATGTCCATGGCGGACTTCATGGCGGAGACTTCGTAGCCTTTGCGACGTGCGCGGAAAGCATACAACGGGGTGACATACTTGCTCATCAGTTCGGCCAGTTCCTCACGACGGCCAGCAGCGGCAGCCTCATGGAGCATGATGGAGAGCTTCGGCGAGATGGTCGCGATGCTGGAGGTGTAAGTGCGCACGCCGATGGAATAGTAGGCTGGCACCGCATCGTCACCCGCGCCACCGATCCAGAGCAGACGGTCACCGACCACTTGCTGGATCATTTGATACTTGCGGATGTCCGCCGTGCCATCTTTCCACGCGATAAGGTTTGGCAAATCCTTCGCCAGTTGACTGACGAATTTCGGTGAAGGATTCACCCAGTCACGGCTGTAAACAAGGAAGCCAAGCTTGGTCGCTTTGCCGATAGCCTTATAGTAGTCCGCCAAGGAAGCTTCATCTGCGTGCGGGAAGTAAGGGGGCAGTGCGAGAATGCCATCCACACCAGCGGCGACGGATTGCTTGGTAAGTTGCAGGGCGATGGGATAGTTGAATCCCACGCCGGTAAGCACCGGCACCCGCGCGTTCACTTCTTCCACAGTGGCCTTGACCACTTCCAGATGCTCCTCGGGCGAGAGCGAATACATTTCACCTGTGCCCGCCGGAGCCACCACTGCGGCCACCTTGTGCTTCATGATGAAGCGGACGTTCTTGCGATGGCCGGCGATATCGAGGCCGAGGTTTTTCTTAAACGGGGTCACCGGAAAGGAGATCACACCGCTCGACAATTTCTCACGCAGTTCAGCAGGCTTAAGAGGCATACAATTAAAACAGGTTAAATTTTATTACCAACGGGGCAACTGACGGGTCCAGGTCGGATCCACGTGCTTGCGCATTTCAGCTTCGTCATCGCGTTTGCGATACGGGCACTTCTTGTAACGCTCCTTGCCACGGGCGAGGGCATCGTGGTCGATCTCCACTCCCAGGCCGGACTTGTTCGGGATCTTCACACAACCGTTCACGATAGGAACGCGTCCACCCACCACGATCTCATCCTTCAATTGCGACCAAGGATAATGTGTATCGCAAGCGTAAGTGAGGTGCGGTGTGGCGGCGGCGACATGGGTCATTGCCAACATGGAAATGCCGAGATGGCTGTTCGAGTGCATCGAGAGACCGATGCCGAAGGTCTTGGAAATCTTCGCCAGATGCTGCACCTGCCGCATGCCACCCCAGTAATGATGATCGCACAGGATGATCTGCACGGCATCATGCTTCACGGATTCAGGAATGTCCGCGAAGCTGGTCACAGCCACATTGCTGGCCAAAGGGGTATCCACACCCGCCGCGAGCAGGCGCTTGCGCACTTCACCCATGCCGGCGATGGAGGCGGTCGGATCTTCAAGGTAACCACCACGACCGAGTTCTTCCGCCAAGGCCAGACCGACTTTCACGGAGGTATCCACGGACCATGCGCAGTTCGGGTCGATGCGCAACGGCACCGTCGGACCCAAATCGCGATAAAGCGCTTTGATGGTTTCGACCTCCACTTCTGGCGGCAGCACGCCCGCCTTGAACTTGATGGAACCGAAGCCGTATTGGGCGCGCATCTGACGCACCTGCTTCACGATGCCTTCCGGTGAGAGCGCTTCGCCATATTCATCTTCGCGCGCATCATCGCCTTCCCCGCCGCCACCCTTGTGCTTGTAGAAGGGATATGCAGAGAAGGGGACTTCATCACGCACGCGGCCACCGATGAGGTCGCACACGGGTTGCCCGACAGTCTTGCCGATGAGGTCCAAGCAGGCTGTCTCTACCGCCGCAAAGGTGCGAGCCGTGGCATCCAGCGGATTCTCGCCAGGCACCAAGTACGTCTGAGAACGCTCCAAGCTGCTATCGCTCTTCGGTTGACCCTCGATCATGGGATTGAGGAAACCGAGCAAACGATAGGGATTTGCTCCAATGAGTTGCGAACGGATCTCTTCCAAGGCCTTAGCCGGAGCTTCACCGCCATACGTCTCGGCAACACCCGTGATGCCGTCATCACTCTTCAACTCCAGAATGTTGCGGAGAGCATAGGGGGCATGGAGTCCATAAGAACTGCGGATCGGCGGATCAGCGATCGCGATCGAATGGACCTTCATTTCAACAATACGCATAGGCAAAATCAAACAGTGCTTAAGGCCGGGATGTTCATCTTACTGCAGGCTCAGCATGTTGAGGCAGGCAGAATACGAGGGAGGCAGAATGAGTCAACTGGCAACATCGGTCAGGCTAATTAGTGAAAGTCAGCCTGACACGTTTGGAACGCAGAAAGTAAGGCACCCAGATAAAGCATAGCATATATCCCCGGACTAGCTCTTTCATTTCTTCGGGTGTGGTTTTTTCTGCCGAAGGCATCTGACTGGCCATCATCTGGTCCAGCGTCACCAATACAGCGGTGGCAATCATGAAGCAGATGTAGGAAATCGGGAAAAGCCGATCTCGTCTGAAAAATAGGATCAAATTCACAAGTGTCCAGATGACGATCGTTTCATTGGCGAGGAGGGAGATGATCAAGTAGGGAGCCCAGCGCCAATCATAACCCTCGCTTCCCGGCAGAGTGAGATGCGACCATGACTCGGGCGTGTATGCCGGAAATGTTTCAGTTATCGAGGATACCATCCTGAACGGGTTGACGATAAGGCCGAACGCCACCAAGAAAAGCCACCCGCCGATACCGGTGAGAGTAGATGCATACGGCAACAATTCGGCATCAGGCAGAGGCGGAGGGGTGATTTTTCTTTTCAGGAAGAACCAGGCGATTGCAGCCGCCAAAATGATGCCGTATAAAATGGTGATAAAGATGATGGTCCAATTGGGGGAAAAGCTCGCGACGGGTTTTGTCTCTGTGTTGTTTTCTTCACCCCAAAAAATGGAATATCCCAAGTGGTCTTCGATTTCCCCAACCTGTTTTACGTGGGCCGCCACCAGTTGGGCCGGGATGCTGTTGGTGAGCGTGCGCAACTCATACTCCATCACCAGCCGGTTGTCTCCGTAGGTGCGGTGAGCTTCGAAATGCAAAGCATGGCCATGCAAGGAGAAGTGATTGGTCTCCACCGGCCATGGCTCCGGCAATTGAACCTCCATACGAACGACATGATGCATGGGAAAATCAATTCCCAAGGGCATGGACCTCAAGCGAGTCTGCGGAGTTTCCAGCAGGCTGGACAAGCTTTGCGGATAAAATTCGCAGGCATGTTTTTTATCCTTTTCCGAATATTCCCAAGCCTCATCGATGCGGTAATGTTCGGTGGTGATGACCACGTTTTTGGTCAAGTCATCGGTGGATTCCATCGGCTTGACCTGGGTGATTTTGGGGTAGGTTTTGGCGTAGTAATTCAGGTAATCTTTTTCCAGTTCTTCACGGCGTACGGATTTGAGCGTATCCCGCAGGCTTTCGGCCTCGACACCTTCAGCGCGCGTGATGATGGTAAGGTCGGCGGATTCTTTCTTGCCTCGCAGGAGGAGCTTTTCCGTGATGATCGTTTTCGGCCAGCCATTGGTGCCCGTATTGATTGGTTCCAATCCCTTGGTATCAGGGCGCAGAATCAAGGCATAGCCGTAAGCGGGAAAGAAACGGTGTTCCAGCTTGCCGCGCTGTCCGGAACTTGTGGCATCCACCCACCACTCTTTGCCGTCGTGTTTGAGCTGTACCACTACGTGATTGAAAACATAGGGGGAAGCATGCCGGTCTTTGATGCTTTCCCGGTCTCCCGTGCTTACCAATGCCGGGTAGGCTTCGAAGCCGAGAGCACGCAACAGCGCACAGAGCAGCAATGACTTGTCTTTGCAGTCACCAAACCGACGGGTGAGGACGACTGAAGGCGGCGTGGGGCGATGGGTGTTAGCGCCGATCTCGATGCCGAGATAGCGTACCTCATCCTGGACAAACTGTATCACCGCCAGCAGGCGTTCTTCGGCAGTAGGAAGTGATTTTTGCCAGGCACTGGTTAACGCTATGATCTCCGGACTTTGTTCGGTCGGGATTTGGTAAAGTTTTAGCGCCCAGTCTTTGACCTCAGACCAATCAGCGTATTCGCTTAACTGAACCCATGGGTAAGGATCATACGAAAGCGGCAGTGAATCTTCCAGCGAGAGCGGCTGGTCAGCATTCACGTCCCAACTGTACTCCACCAAGCCATTCTGTTTGCTCTCCGTCGGCTCCACGGTGGTGAGATGCTTCTTAAGATAAAGCCGCCGTGACTCTGGCCAGAGCAAACGATACTTGAGCTGATTTATGGGCAC
>JAJNBN010000090.1 GCA_021156225.1 Verrucomicrobiota bacterium
CAAATCTGTGACCGAGCCGCCGGGAAGCCGAACTTCGGCCAACGCCTCAACCCGTTTGGACCAGCAGACAGCGCCAATGCCTTTTTCAATCAGGCTCTGATTACTCGCTTGGGTTGAAGCAACCTATCATGCCGGTTTGAGAAGCGCAAATCGCTGGCTGCTTTGTTTGCGCTCGTAAATCGTCCTTCCTAAATCGTAAATTCCCCTCATGGCCTCTTTCCCGGAATTGCAGAATCAGACCGTGCTCATCACCGGTGGCGCGAATGGCATTGGTGCGGCGATGGTCCGCGCCTTTGCCCAACAAGGTGCGCATGTGGAGTTCTGTGACGTGGATGCGAGCGCGGCAGCAAAACTGGTGAAGGAGTTAGGCAAACAAGCCACGTTCACCAAAGTGGATCTGCTGAAAGAAAAGCAAATCTCGAAATGGATTCAAGGCGTGGCCAAGCGGCGCGGTGGCATCCAAACTGTCATCAACAACGCTGCCTCTGATCCCCGCATCGCCTTAGAAGATACCACTACCGAGGCTTGGGATACCTTGCACGCACGGAATCTTCGCGCCTATTTCCTCGTCTGTCGCGAAGCCTCACCGCATTTGAAAGCAGGCTCTTCGATCATCAACTTCTCTTCCATCACCGTGCACAATGGTCCGCCGGTGATGAGCGCGTATGTCTCCACCAAGGCGGGCATCACTGGCTTCAGCCGCTCACTCGCCCGCGAGCTGGGCCCGCGTGGTATCCGCGTGAACATCATCTCCCCCGGTTGGATCATGACGGAACGGCAATTGCGCGAATACGTCACTCCCGCCGCCAAGAAGCTCATCCGGCAATCGCAATGCATCCCTACGCTAAATGTGCCGGAGGAAGTGGCGGATGTGGCCCTCTTCCTCGCGAGCGATTTGAGCCGGGCGGTGACGGGACAAGAGATGCTGGTGGATCGCGGTTGGGTGCATGCGTAAACATGGTAGGGCCCGCTGTCCCCAGCGGGCTGCGTCGGAGCCAATTCACATTCAATAACCTGTTTGCGTCGTGACGCCAGTAGCGATTGAACCGGGGTTTGTCGGCTAGCCACAGCAACTCCGCTTTCGAACGTCGCGTGCTTCGGCGGCGGCCCGCTGAGGACAGCAGGCCCTACCATCCTCACCGTTTATAAATACCCCGCTCAATTATAGATGCAGCGCCTTTCTTCCACCTGCACTCTGCTCACCGTCAGCAGCAGTTCTTTACCGCTGTAAGTTTCGTTCTGCGCAGGAGATGGGTGCAAACGAACTCAGCCGGTGAAGCTAACGGATTCAGTCATGCGATGGGGCAGGGCTTGATTCGTCAACTTGCCAAGGGAGGCAGGATGGGAACGGGGAAACGCCCAGCGCTGGCTCTCTCCTCAAACACACCGAGGAGAGGGCCGGTGACGGGGGCAGTCGTCACATCTTGGTCACTTCTCTCCAATCCACTCCCGCGCACTGGGCAGATCCCGGAAGATGCGGATGGTGATCTGGGGATGGTCGTTCAGGGTCTGGAACATGCGGGCGAAACCGAGCAGATGATCCTTGGGCGCGACGATGGCGGATTTGAAAGAGTTCGGGAAAGGACGGCTTTTCCGGTCTTCCGCCAGCCGCAAGACTGCGTTGAAATCCAGTTCCAGACTGGTGACTTCCGTCAGGTCGGTGATGCGGGGAGGAACAATAGTCCGGTCCCGTTCCATCGCCCAAGTAGCCGCACCTGCCTCATGCAGCTCTGCCGCCGTCACGACGACGCTAAAGGAGATGAACAAACAATCGTTCTCCTCAGTGATTTTAATGGGCATAGGCGTGCCGCTTAAGTTTCAATCCCCATCGCGCTCGAAGGAACTGTGACAAAGCGGGCCGGAGAGGCAAGGATTTAGGTTGTGGGGCGCTTGACACATCTGGCCTGCTTGCCGACTGTCTGGCGGTTCTATGCGGTTCGACGGTTTATTGAAGCATCTCGCCATCGCCTTTGGCCTCGCCTTGGGCATCTACATCATCGCGTACTGGGGCATCGAGAGCCGCCGCTATGCGAAAGGCCCGTGGGAAGTGCGTTTTGAGCAGAGCACGAATGGCAATCCCGTGATGGTGGTGAACCAGCCGGCCTTGAAGATCTCCGATGTGAAGTTTGAGTTCCAAGGCGCTCCGATGGGCACTAACGCCCTGCCGCAAACGGTGAAATTTGCTCAACCGCGTCAGTGGCCTTATCCGGCGGGTTTTGGCGAAGTGATCTTTGAAGACCTGACCTTCCAGCCAGGCACCGTCACACTTGTCTGTTACGGCAATGAGATCGAATTGATTCCGCGCGTGATGATGGTGAACCGCCGCCAATATGTCTGGAAGTCAGGCATCACGATGACCTTGGTGCCGACGAATGCGCCGCCGCCGGTGGATTTCAAAAAGCTAAAGAAAAAGGAATGAACGGTAACTCCCAATCTCTGCTGGATGGTGTGCTGCCCAATGTTTACGAAGTGCGCACCAAGGCCGCCGGTCCCGAAGGCAGCCTGCCTATCGATGCCGACATGCTCCTGAATCGCCCGAGTGGCGATCTCTTCGGCCTCACGCAGAATGCGGGCATGGGCTGGAATCCCTCGGAACTGGGCCGCAAACAATATCTCATCCTCAGCACGCAAGGCGGCATGCGCGCACCGGATGGCAAACCCATCGCGCTCGGATATCACACGGGGCATTGGGAAATTAGTTTGCTGGTGCAGGCGGCGGCGAATGAATTGCGCGAGCAGAAGGGGTTGCCCTTCGCGGCGTACTGCTCGGACCCGTGCGATGGACGCACGCAAGGCACGACCGGCATGTTCGACAGTCTGCCGTATCGCAATGACGCCGCGCAGGTGATGCGACGGCTCATCCGGTCCTTGCCCACGCGCTCAGGTGTCATCGGCGTGGCTACGTGTGACAAAGGTTTGCCCGCGATGATGATGGCGCTGGCGGGGGTGAAGGAACTTCCCTGCGTGCTGGTGCCGGGTGGCGTCACGCTGCCGCCTACGAATGGTGAAGATGCGGGAGCAGTGCAGACTTTAGGCGCTCGGTTTTCTCATGGGTTGGTGAGCTTGCAAGAGGCGGCGGATCTGGGGTGTCGCGCGTGTGGCACGCCGGGTGGTGGTTGCCAATTCCTGGGCACGGCGGCTACGGCGCAAGTGGTGGGTGAGGCCTTGGGCATGTCCTTGCCCCACTCCGCACTCGCGCCTTCGGGCGAACCTGTGTGGACAGATATCGCGGTGCGTTCCGCGCGAGCGGTCGTGGAGTTGGAAAAGCGCGGGCTGAAGCTGAAGGATATTTTGACGGACGCGGCGGTGCGCAATGCGATGGTGGTGCATGCGGCGTTCGGCGGTTCTACGAACCTGTTGCTGCATATTCCGGCAATCGCCTACACGGCGGGGTTGAAGAGGCCCACGGTGAAAGACTGGATCGAGGTGAATCGCGCGGTGCCGCGGTTGGTCAGCGTATTGCCAAATGGGCCGGTGCATCATCCTACGGTGCGGGCCTTCCTGGCGGGTGGAGTGCCGGAGGTGATGTTGCACCTGCGCACGCTAGGTCTGCTGGATACCAAGGTGCTGACGGTGGCGGGTTGCACGCTGGATGAGGTATTGAACTGGTGGGAAGGCTCCGAGCGGCGCACGAAGTTCCGGGAGATTTTGCAGCAGAATGATGGCGTTCATCCGGATGACGTCATCATGTCCCCCACACAGGCGAAGGCACGGGGCTTGACCAGTACGGTCACGTTCCCGACGGGTAACCTTGCGCCTGAAGGTGCGGTGATCAAGAGTACGGCCATCGACCCCTCCGTGGTGGACGCGGATAATGTTTATCGCAAGGAAGGTCCGGCGCGGGTCTTCACCAGCGAGCGGGCGGCGATCATGGCCATCAAGGAAAAGCGCATCCAGGCAGGTGACATCATGGTGCTCGCGGGCATCGGACCAATGGGCACGGGCATGGAAGAGACATATCAGGTAACGTCCGCACTGAAATTTCTGCCGTTCGGCAAGCAGGTGGCGCTCATCACGGATGCGCGGTTCAGTGGGGTGTCCACGGGTGCATGCATCGGGCATGTGGGGCCGGAGGGATTGGCGGGCGGGCCCATCGGCAAGCTGAAGGATGGGGACATCATCCGCATCGTGGTGGATCGCAATACGCTGACAGGCACTTTGGATTTCGTGGGCAATGGCGAGCAGCGGTTCACTGCTGAAGAAGGCGCCAAGGTGCTGGCTGATCGCGCTTCACGCCCGGACATGACACCGAACCCCTCCTTGCCGGATGACACGAAGCTCTGGGCGGCGTTGCAAGGCGTGAGTGGCGGCACTTGGGGTGGCTGCGTCTTCGATGTGGAACGGATCACGGAGCTGCTAAAACCCGCCCGCTAAGAAAAGAAAAACCCGCCAACCTTTCGGCTGGCGGGTTAAGATATTCTGTAGCCAGGCCTATTAGTCCCCGGCCAAAATCGTCCAGCCACCGCTCAGAACCGTCAGGTTCCGGTTGGTCGTTCCCAAGGTCTTGATGGGGTCCATACTCTCGGCATGGCCATCCAAAAAGACGTAGTTGATGAACTTGTTGTGGAAGTCATTGATGTTCGGAGCGCCTGTGCTCATGTGAACATTGGCGGTAGGGATGACGTTACCCCAGTTGCCATGGCCCATGTAATTGTTGTCCCGGATATATTCCGTCAGCGAGATGGTCTCCACCGGTTCCAAAACATAATCCGTCAGGATCGCCCGTTGATTGAACGGCATGGGCATGGGAGGCGTCAGCGAGTCTCGGGGATCCCAACTGATCGGGTAGGCGCTGTCATGGTTCCAGATCAGTCCCAAGCCCTTGCGTTTCGCCGGCGAGGGCGGCCATTCTCCAGGATTTTCCATGCTGCCATAAGAGGTGGGCGCGTAACTCCGCCGCAAGGGATAGCTAGCAATGGAATCGGTTGCGTTACGAATCTTGTCGGACGGACAACGCAGGCTCTTGATATCGCAAACTGCGGGCATTGATCCGCGCATCTGGTTTGAGCTGACTGTCACGCCATAATAATGGGACACGACATCATCCCAGCCCCAAGAACCGGCACCACCCGCCCCGCGAATGCCGGCGTAAGGTAACTCGCCGCTGGTGTCGTCCTTATACATGGCCTGCACCGTGCCGTATTGTTTCAGGTTGTTGAGGCAACTCGTGGTCAGGGCCTTCATTTTCGCCTTGGATAAGGCGGGCAGGAGCATGCCAGCGAGAATCGCGATGATGGCGATCACCACGAGCAATTCGATCAACGTAAATGCCCTCGCTCTTGAAGAGGCAAAACGGTTGGCTTGAGTTATCATATTTTTTCGAGATCAGCTAAAGTGCCGCGTCATTTGTCTTTGAGTACGACAGTATTGGAGGCGGTATCCAACACGTACTTCTTTCCCGCCGGGGCGGGCGGCAAGTTCTTGAAGTAGCCCTTCCGGATAAACTCCTCCAGATCGGGTGGCATCTTGTCGAACGTGCCCCGATATTCGCTCACCATAAAATTAAGCTGGGTGATCCATTCTTCAGCCTCTTCCTTGGTCGCGACCGCATTTGGGTCAAAGCTACCTGTCTTCTCCTGCGGCTGCCCCACGGCTTGCGCAGTCGGTTGCGGGATCACCGGATTCGCCACGGTTGTGTTCGGCGTCGGAGCGCCCGGCACATCCAAGATGCTCTTGGCCGGCGCTTCCACGTCCGAGAGTTGCGGACCTACCGGCTTATTATTGGCCGGTTCCGGTTCAGGCGTCTTATCACACCCGCATAACATCAACGAAAGCAGACAACATGCTCCCGCCTTCGTAACAAGGGGAACCATCCCTCCGAAACCAGGCCCTTTTTGATTAAAAAAACTCATATAGTACTACCCACTCTTTTCACGCCTCTTATCAGGGCTTAATTAATCTACCCTTTGAGAGGCAACTTTATATAGGCATTTTGGGTGAAAGCAACCTAACCAAGGTTTGGAAATATCTCAACTGGGTTTTTCTTGTTCTCGCCGCCCCGCGTTGCTGTTAAGTAGTTTTCATGTCTGACACCCGCTCCCAGCGCACGCTTTTAGGGCTGGTGAGGTGTTTTCTGGCCCTCATCAGCCTCATTGCGCCGCCTGGACTGCTCTTTAGTCAGACAAACTCCCCCCCCGTGCCCTCACGCCCAGCCTCGTCCGGACCGGAACTTGGCCAGAGCCTGGCCCGGACCGTTTGCGCCACCTGCCACCTTTATCCCCCCCCGGAATCGCTGAACCGGGCCGCGTGGGCACTGGAAGTCCTCCCCAAGATGCGGCGCATGATGGGCTTGGACCCGATGGACTATGCGAAAATGCCCGGCGGCAAACTGGTGGAAAAGCAGCGCCCCTTTCCTGCCCAACCCTTGATCGGGGAAAAAGACTGGGAAGCCATACGCCAATTCTACCTTGCCACCGCCCCGGAGACTTTGTCCCCCCTCTCCGCCACCCCGGCCACATTACCACCCAGCACCAAACTCCAAGGCACACGCTCCGCCTGGCGGGAAACTTCACCTGCGGTATCCCTGGTCAAGATCGACCCTTTCTCGCGCCGGTTCTATGTGGCCGATGCCCTGTCCCGCCAATTGATGTTCTTTAACCGTCGCGGGGAATTAGGCGGGGCCACGCAACTGGACCTCCCCGCCGTCCATCTGGTCCCTCTCACCAATGGCTTCTACCTCACCCTCATCGGGGACCTTTACCCTTCCGATGAACCGAAGGGCGAAGTGGTCTTCTACGGCACACCCAAGGCGGGCGCGTTGGAGAAAAAAATTCTCCTGAAAAACCTGCACCGTCCCGTCCATACCTTGGTCACCGATGTGAATAGCGACGGCAAAGAAGACTTGGTGGTTTCCGCTTTCGGCAACTTCCTCGGCCGCCTGTCCTGGTATGAGAATCAAGGCGATGACCGTTATGAGGAGCACATCTTGATCGACCGCCCCGGTGCCATCGCCACGGAAGCCGTGGATTTGGACCGCGATGGAAAGAAGGATCTGGTGGTGCTCATGGCTCAGGCTTGGGAAGGCATCTATTGGTTGCGGAATGAAGGAAATGGCAAATTCAAGGAACTGCCTCTGCTGCAATGGCCGCCCTCATGGGGCAGCACGTCCTTTCGGTTGATCGATTTCAATGGAGATGGATTTCTCGATATCCTTGCCACCAACGGGGACAACGGCGACTTCGAGACGATCAAAGCACCGCTCAAGCCATACCATGGTGTGCGCATCTACCTGAACGATGGCCGCAGCCGGTTCACCGAAACCTATCATTACCCGGTGCATGGCGCTTACAAGGCTATCGCCGTTGATCTCCAAGGAACTGGCCGTGCCGACATCATCGTCAGCGCTTATTTCCCTGATTTCACGCGGTGGCCCGCCGGTTCCTTGACGCTGCTGGAGAATCAGGGCAAAGGCGTTTGGCAGCCGCACAGCCTGCCCGAGGGCGCGTGGGGTCGCTGGTTCGTCATGGATGCGGGTGATCTGGATGGTGATGGCCGGCCGGAAATCGTGACCGGCTCTTACCCGCAAGGTCCGGGATTGATCCCTAAAAACATTTTCGAGAGCTGGCAGGAAAAAATCGCTCCTCTCCTTATCTTTCGTCAGCCCGAACCCTAGCCTCTGGGAAAACCCTTCGTCAGGTTATTCTGCATTTCCCACCGGCCCGGTTTCCGCTTCACTTCCGCGCATGTCTCGACTCGATCTGACTCAAGCGCCGAAAACCGACCCGACATTCATCTATCGCCAACGCGATGGCCTCTACGGCGTAGACCTGCTCACCGCCGCCGTGGCGCGGCTGGATTTCTTTTCCTGGCTGGCCAAGAATCCCTCGGATTTGGCCGGGATCTGCGCCGGTTGCGGTTTTCAGGAACGCCCAGCAGACGTGATGCTCACGCTGTTCTGCGCGATGGGGCTGGTGGAAAAGCGGGACGGCAAATTTCACGTCAGTGCCAGCGCGGCGGAACATCTCGTCAGCAGCTCGCCCTTCAACCTCGCACCCTACTACGCCTCCCTGAAAGAGCGGCCCATCGCCAAAGATTATGAAAGCGTCTTGCGCACGGGCCGCACGGCCAACTGGTCCGGGTTGAAGGATGAGAAAGCCTGGGCACAAGCGATGGAGACAGAACCATTCGCCAGCCAGTTCACTGCCGCGATGGATTGCCGCGGCTTCTATCTCGGACCGGCGATGGCGAAGGCGATCGATACCAGAGGGTTCACCCGGCTCCTGGATATCGGCGGCGGTTCCGGCATCTACTCCTGCGCCATCACGGCCAATCATCCCCACCTCCACGCCACGGTGCTGGACAAGTCACCGGTGGATAAGCTTGCTCGCAAAAACATCGCCGATCGCGGCTACAGTGATCGCGTGGAAGTCGTGGCGGGTGACATGTTCATCACCAGCAACCTGCCGACCGATTGCGACCTGCATCTTTACTCCAACCTGTTGCATGACTGGGATTTTGCGGAAGTGCGGAAGCTGCTCGCGAACTCCTTCGCCGCGCTCAAGCCGGGCGGGATGCTCATCGTCCACGATGCCCATATCAACGAAGACAAGGACGGTCCCCTGCCCGTGACCCAATACTCCGCGCTGCTCATGCACTCCACCGAGGGCAAGTGCTATTCGCTGGGAGAGATGCGCGAACTGCTCACCGCCGCCGGCTTTACCGGCATGCATCACCAGCCCACCGCCGCCGATCGCAGCATCATCACAGCCCAAAAACCCAAGGCGTAAACCGGTCAAAAATTCACCGCTAATATCATTTCCTTCCGGCTGCGAAAAAGTCACACTCAGTTCGCTGGAACATGAATCAAGTGCCGCGTGAAACCATCGAAGCCGTCTGGGAAAAACAGATGGACTTCTCCGACGAAGAATGGAGCCAGTGGGTAGATCAGTTCGCCCAGGAGCAGCCCGCTTTGCTCGTCTATTTGGGAGCGGCGGACGAGTCCGTGCGCGACTCCGAGGAGGAGACCAGTGAACTGATGCCGCTGGCCGCGCTCATCTATGATTCCTTGCGCGCCCGCACAACCCTGCCGGTCATCGACCCCGAGGTCATCGAGGAGGCGGAAGATGCCAACATCGCACTGTTGCAAAGTTTGGATGACGCTTCCGAGGCCGAACATCACGCCGTGGTGGAACAACTCGTCAACGAGTATCCCCAAGCCCCGATGATCGCTTTCATCATGGAACGCTTGATGGAAGGGAATGAGGAAACTCCTGATCTCGCTCCCGACCAGATCGGCATGGAATTGCTCTATCTGAAGACGATGATCGACGCCTTGACCGCACCGAAGACCAATTGATCCGGTCACGGTTTGACGGCTTCCGGCGCCTGCGTTTGCAAACGTTTCCGGACGAGGGGCAGATAATCAGCGGCCAGCTGGTTGCTGTAATTCCGCAATTGCCATGAACGTTCCAGATACCGCAAGGCTGTCGGGTTATCGGCCAGTTCGTAGTAACACCAACCGATGTGGGCCAGGGTGTAAT
>JAJNBN010000091.1 GCA_021156225.1 Verrucomicrobiota bacterium
GGTTTGGTAGCGCCTTTGGCTTTTTCCTGCGCGGTGACATTTAGCAGGGCCAGGGGCAGGAGCAGGGCCAGCAGAAACGGGCATGAAAAGACAGGGGTTTTCATAATGGGTCCGGGTTATGCCGTCACTTATACGCCCAAGTCTGCTGGGCGCAAATGAAACTTCGCGGCGTCAAGCCGCAGCATTCCAAATCGAAAGGCTACGCCTTCTGAAGTTTTGGCTGGCCGCTCTCCACCACGAAGGAGCTGCGGGTGTGCAGCGGTGAGCCGGGGCGGGTGACGTATTCCACGGTCTTGTAGTCCGTGCGCCATTGCTTGGGCGTTACTTCGCAACGCACATAGCCACGTTCGGCGTTGTGGTACTTCACGAACGGGTTTTCGGAATACAAGGCGTCGAGAGTCTTGGGTACATTCGTGCCGTCACCGCTGGAGGAGATGGAGGTGCCGACGAATTCGGTGGCGACGCTCTTGGATTCGAGGTTGTCGAAATCCGCGATGAGCTCGTTTGCCCAGTTCGTATGGATGTCACCGGCGAGCGCGACAGGATTGGCGATCTTGCGGTCGTGCAGGAACTTCAGGAGCTTGCGGCGGTCGCCTTCGTAGCCGGGCCACTGATCCATGCTGTAGCCGATCTCCGCGCCCGCTTTGCGGTCCACGCGGGCGATCATGATCTGCTGGGCTAGGACGTTCCAGGTGGAATCCGATTTGCCGAGTGTTTTGAAAAGCCAGTCGCGTTGCTTCTCGCCGAGCAAGGTGCGGTTCGGATCAAGCGCCTCGTCGCATTGCGGTTTGTTGCCGTCACCACAAGGCTGATCGGAGCGGTACTGGCGGGTATCGAGCACTTGGAATTCGGCGAGTTTGCCGAAGTTCAATTTGCGGTAAAGCGTCATGTCCGGGCCTTTGGGCAAGGCCGCGCGGCGCAAAGGCATGTTCTCGTAATAAGCTTGATACGACGCTGCGCGGCGAATCATGAAGTCTACGGAAGTAACATTCTTTTCCTCGGAGATGTCGTTCGCGCAGTTGTTATCGAACTCATGGTCATCCCAGGTGACGATCCATGGTGCGGCAGCGTGCATGTTCTGCAGGGCGGTATCAGAACGGTACTGGGCGTAGCGTGAACGGTAAGCGTTTAAAGTTTTGCATTCCGTTCCGACATGCTTGCGCACGCGTTTGTCGATGCCTGCATATTCGTAGATGTAGTCGCCGAGGTGCAGTACTAGATCCACGTCTTCCTTGAGCATGTGCTCATAGGCGGTGAAAAGGCCGGTCTCGTAATGCTGGCAGGAGGCAAAGGTGAAGCGCAGGCGGCCGGGCGTGCTGTTCTTGGCGGGCATGGTGCGCGTGCGGCCTTTTGGGCTGACTTCGCTGCCGGCCTTGAATTGATACCAATACCAACGATCGGCTTTCAGTCCTTCTGCTTCCACATGCACGGAGTGGCCCCAATCGGGCGAAGCGGTCACAGTGCCTTTTTTTACGACCTTGCTCATGGCCTCGTCCTCGGCGATCTGCCAGGAGACTTCGATGGAGTCGGGCGTCATGCCGAAATCTTCTTCCAGCGGCTTCGGAGCAAGCCGGGTCCACAGTATCACGCTTTCTTCATCAGGGTCACCGGAAGCGACGCCTAGTTGAAACGGGTAGGCGGAGAACTTTGGATTCTTGGTGACAGCACCCAGCGCATTGCCCGACCAAAGCGCAGCCGCAGCGAGCGAGGTGGTGGCGAAGAGGAACGAGCGGCGGTTCATGGCCTTGGGCGAGAGCAAGGGATACAGCGGCTGGGTCATAAGGATACTTTGGCCAGATAGATGGCGGTCTTGGTTTCGTGTGTGGAGTAGTAGCTAACCCAAAGCTGGCCGTTGTGCCAGACCAAACCCGGATAACTTGAGTCACCACCGGAAGGAAGTTTTAGACATTCCGTCAGCAAGGCTTTTTCGGCGTCCAACCAGAATAGAGAGGTACGGACGGAACCGGCGTGATTGCGTCCGGCGGCGAAGAAACGGCCATTGGGCAATTGGATGAAATTCGGACCGCCGATACGGTGCAAATCTTCGCGCCACGTCCATTCCTTATAAGGTGGTTTGGACGTGCCCAGCAACGAAGTAAAAGGGGCAAGGTCGCGACGGACGAGGCACAGGGCGGTGCCGTCTTTCAGGAAACGGATGGTGTTCTCACCGGGGGAGGCTTGATCGAAGAGACGTTCGTTCCAGGCCTCGAACTTCTTTCCGTCTTCGCTGCGGTAGAGGCGGAGGAAGCGTTTGGTGCGGTCTTTGTTGGTGTTATAGCCGATGGTGTAGGCTTTGCCTTCGTGCCAGGTCACACGCCAGAGCCAGAAATCAGGATCACCGATGAGCGTGGGCTCGGACCACTTACGGCCATCGTCACTGAACCACACGGCGGATTGGTGGCGGTGCTTGGATTGATCTTGCAGGGCAATGGCACCGTTCAGCATCAGGCGGCCATCAGGGGTCACGCAGATCTTCGCATCACGGGCATCACCGAGGGGAGATTCGACGAGCGCGGCGGATTCCCATTTCACGCCATCGCGAGAGGTGATGATGCGCAGCTTGCCATCGGGTGAAACGTGCTTGGCACCTTCGCGGAAAACGCAGGACCATTCGTCCTTGTGCCGCACGAGATCGGTGAAGGCATTGTGCGGCGCGGCGTCCCAAATTTTTTGAACGGAGAGAAGTTTTGGAGCTTGAGCATCCTGCGCTCTACCCATCCATGCCGATAGCGCTAGGCCACCTGTGGCGAGAAGCCATTCGCGACGTGTCATATCGACTTTCTAGTAGGTCACACCCCGCTTAGGGAATGGCTTATATTCCGCCTTGGGCAGTTTCACCTTAGCCAGGTAGATGCTGGTTTTGCCTTCGTGCGAGGAGTAATAGCTCACCATGAGGTCGCCGTGATACTGCAGGCCAGCGTAGCTGGTGTCGCCGCCGCTGGGGAGATCCAACAGGGGACGGAGTTTGCCTTCTTTCACATCGAGTTCACAGACGACGGTGCGGGGAACGTTCTTGCCATCTTCATTGGGACGAAGCATGCGGCCGACGGCGATCCAACGGCCATCGGGGATCTGGATAAAATTCGGTCCGCCGAAGAAGACGCCTAGATCTTTCCAGGTCCACAGTTTATAGGGGGCCTGGCTGGTACCGAGGAAGGCGCTGTTGGCGCCAGCCTTGCCATCGCGACGTTGCAGCACATAGGCGGTACCGTCTTTGCCGAAGCGGATGGTGGCTTCGTTGGCGCCCGCTTCTTCGCACAAGGGAGCGGCGAGCTGGTCGAATTTCAGGCCGTCTTCCGAAACGTAGAGCTTGGAGGAAAAGGTTCCAGCGGTGCGGGTGGTAGGCTTCACATCGTAGGCCACACCGTAAGCCTTCTTTTTGTGCCACGTGATGCGCCAGAGCCATTCCTGATCCGGGCCGACATAATCGAAGCGGCTCCAGCTTACGCCATCTTTCGAGCGGGCGATGAAATTGCGGGTGGAGGTGGCGGATTTGTTGCCTTCGCGCAAGACGTCGCCACCGAGGACTTCCAGCCATTTGCCATCGGGGCTGACCGTCAGCTTGGGATCGCGCAGGTCGTGACCTTTCATCTCGATCACGCTGGCGGATTCCCAGTCGCGCCCATTTTTGGAAGCGAGGATGCGGATGTCGGCGTTCGGCGAGACGTGGGCCTCACCTTCACGGAAGGTGCAGAACCACCGGCCTTTGAAACGCACCAGATCGGTGAAGGCGTTGTGGTTACCCTTGTCCCAGATCTTATTGACCTCGACCAGGACCGCGCCCGGTGCTGGAATGCGTTTGGCTTGTGGCGCGGCATCTTGTGTTGAGGCAAACGCAGTGAAACAGAACAGGGCGAGGGCGATGATGGGTTTCATGCTCAAGTATGGATGGGATGCTAACGGCTTTTATTCAACGTTGCCAGTGTTGGAGTTCCAAAATATTGCCTTCCGGATCGCTGACGTAGATGACTTGCAGGCGGCCTGCACCAGCGATGTCAAAGGTGACCAACTGGCCGACATCGCGTCCGCCCCATTGATGGATCTCCTGGCGTTTGGCCACGACATCGGGCACTTCAAAGGCGAGATGGGCGAAGCCGGGCTTGTCCAGAGCCTGGATGTTTTCAGGGCCGGCGGGTTCATACTGAAAGATCTCAATGGTGGGGCCGTTCTCGCCATGGCCGGGCAGGCGTAGATGCTGGCCGCGCACGCGCACACCCGTCATGTTCGTGAGGGCATCGATATGGGCGCCGTGGTGATTACGCTCGGTGCCAACGGGGACACAGCCGAGCACCTGCTGATAGAAATCAGCGAGCTTGCGCCAATCGCGAGCGATGAGATTCGTGTGCGCGTAGCGGATGCCGGAGGTGTCGTTCATGGTCGGAACGATTCAAGGCTACCGGAGGCGTGATTGGCAAGCGGTGAAAAAAGAAAAACGCCGGACGGTGAAGTCCGGCGTTTGGAGGAACAGCCTTAAATAATCAACGACGGCCTGAGAGCTCGATCAGGATGCGGAGGATGTAGTAGAACATCAGAGCAACCGCAGCGAACAAAGCCAAAGAAGCAGCCACATGCTGGTCCGGACGATACTCATGGATGATGTTCGAAGTGGTGTGGAGAATAGAAGCAGCGGCAATCGCAACCATCACGGCGGAGAAAAGAATGCCGAGATTGAAGCCGAAGATCATGCTCGCGACAGCCACGCCCAAGGCAATCAGGCTGGCGATGGAGACGATAGGGCCGAGGAACGAAAAATTCTTACGGGTCATGAGCGCAGACAGGGTCAAGCCACCGAACAGCAATAAAGTAAACAGCGCGGCCATGGGCAAGACCGACGGTCCGCTGAAATTCTGGGCGATCCAGAGGAGAGGCACGAAGATGATGGCATCGGCGATGATGTAGAGGGTCAGACCGGCGTATTGCAGGGCCGGGGAGGTGTCTGACCGGGCCCACCAATTGGCCACCCAGGAAACACCGATGAACAAGCCTAACACCACCAGCGGCATATATTTGCCACCGCGCAGCAAATTGATGATGGAGTCAGCCACGCCGCTCTTGAACAGAGCCACTTCCAGCGCGGTGAAGAACAGGATGGCAGCGGCGAGGTGCAGATAGGTGCGGCGGATGAATTGCGCACGCTGTTCAGCGGGCGCCTCTGAGGCCATATACGGGGCAGAAAAAGTATGTTCGTTCATGATAGTATCGGGAGCCTGGTTACAGCTTCCTTTGTTACAAGTTACAACGGGGCAATCAATACGCTGATTTGCCCGTGAAGGCAAGTGTTGGCTTCATCTCCACAACGCCCCGGATCGAGGGTTGGGACCGGTGTTTCGCGCCTGGGTGACAGCACGGGGCGGATGCAGTATCTGAGCTGATACAAAACAATTACGAGAAAGGCCGGACGAGTGATCGTCCGGCCTCTTTTTCTAGGAAAGTGCCGGATTCAGATTCTCTTGGCCGGAATATGTGAGCTCTTATTTTTTGGGTAAAGTAATCTTGATGTGTGAGACTTTTCCATTGAGGCCGTTGTCTTTGGCGTAGGTGAACTTGACGTGCTCATCTTCGAACGACTGCATCTCCAAGTGTTTAATAACGTATTCGTTCTTAGACTTTAGCACCACAATCTTGCAATAATCATCCTTTTTCGGGCTGCCTTTTGGATCGTCATATAGTTCAATAATTGTTCCCGCCTTCACATCGCGAAGCACAACGGATTTTACCTCATCGTTCGGACAGGGAGATCCCTTCTTTGTGAGATTATAGCTTTGCTTCTTATCATCCTTCAGGGTGCAATGCTTGGTTTGTGTGGCATTTTCCCCCTCGTAAAAATCGATGGTCCCCGCAGATGCTCCGAGAGCAGCAGCAAACGTGGATATCAAAACTAAACCAATAGTTGAGTTCTTTTTCATGATGGTTATTTGTTTTATGATGCGGAAATGAGAAGCCGCCGAACATTTGGTGTGTTTTTAGCTCTGTAACGTTTGAATGATAAGTTTTAGGATATAACGATGATGAACGCCTTGGTCGGGGAGAAGTAGGACATATGGCTGAGATTTCGTCAAATAAGAAGAGGGAGAGAGTTCGCCAGTCTTGGTGGGAACCACGCAGCTGATGCCGACGTAGCCGTTATCGAACTCGTTCGTTTTGCCGGGCTTGAGGACGGTGGTGGATTTGAGTTGGGTGATATCGGGGCCTTCGAGGAGGACGGAAGCGTCGCTACGCGACTTGGGGAGGGCGTTGGTCCGGGGGGCCGTTGGTCACCCCCGGCTACCATCGGGGCGTGCCGTCCCGACCAGAACGCCGGGATGAACTGGCACTGGGGAGGCTACTTCGTCTCTGGCCTGCTGGTGGAGGTGAAGAGGGGGAGTTTGAGGGCGTAGATCCGCTCGCCTGCACCGATGTAGAGATTGCCGCTGTGGATGACGGGAGGTGAGTAATGGGAGGGCATGTCAGTGAATTGGACGGTGCCAAGAAGTTTGGCTTCCGGGCCATCACGGTAGACCTGGAGGCCTTCGTAGGTGGTGAGATAGATGAAACCGTCGTGGACTATGGGCGCCGTCCAAGGCGGGGATTCCAGGGCGGGAGTGCTCCAGAGTTTCTGTCCGGTTTTCGGTGAGAAGGCGGTGAGGTGGGTGGAGAGTGAGCGCTGATAAAGGTTGGTGCCAAGGGCGAGGGTGGCGATGGAGCCGAGGGGGATATTGGATTGCCACTGCTTTTCCAGGCGGCCATCAGCACCCACGCGGAGGGCGCACAGGGGGTAGTCCTGAGTTTTTCCGCGTTCGGCGTGGCGTCCACCGAACGCCGCGATGCGACTCTGATCGAGGCGGAAGAGTTCCCAGGTATCGCCGCCCCAATGCCAGCCGGGTTCGCTGGGCTGGTAATCAGCAGCAGCGCGGAGCGAATGCAACAGTTCGCCAGCGAGCGAGTACGTCTGCACTTCGCCTTGGGCGGTGACTACGGCGAATTTTTCAGGCGACAACGGCAGGCAGGTGGGTGAGCGATCCAGCGCGCCGCCGGGGCCAAGGTTGCGCACCCAGCGGAGCTTGCCATCGATGAGGTTTACCGCCACCAGGGTGAGGCTCAGCGGCGATTGTGCCCCTGCGGGCGCGGAATTGAACGTGAAGAGGAGGGTGTCTCCGCAACGCGTGAGGGCGGGCATCAAGTAGCCGATGTCGTCGTTGAGACGCGGGGTGAGTTTGGTGGCGGTGGGGATGTCCAGAGCCCAGATCTGTTTCGGTTTGGGGGCATTGACGGGGAGCTGGATGCGCTGGAGATGCCAGTCGGCGGTGAGGAAAGTGAAGCCATCATCGAGCAGGAGCGGTGGGGAGGTGAGCGGGAGTTCAAAGCCGGATACGCGCGGGCGGCGTGAAACGGGGCCAGCGAATTCGTGGACGATTTCGCCAGTGGCTCTCTTGCAGACAAGGAGTCGCACGATGCTCTGGCGCCCCAACGGAGAGTAGCCGAGGATGGTGCCGTCATCGGCCTGCCGCGCACTCTGTACGGGGCGTTGGTCATCCGGGGCAGGGCCGGCGTCAGAGACGAAGAGAAACTGATCTGTGGCGGCAAGGATGGTAGTCAGTCCGCGAAAGGTGCGCTCGAAATGGACGACGAAGGAGCCGCCGGTGACTTCTGCCTGGAGGGTGGACCCGCAGAGCAGGGCGGCGAGGAGGGTGGGGAGTATCCGGCTCATTGGGGGCATAGGAAGGGATGGGGGATTATGCGGCCTCAACTTTTCGGAGTCCAATTCATACTCCCGCTCTCAGGCTTTTGAAAAGTAATGGACCAGTGTCCGGCAACTTTGGGATGGGAAAGTCCGATGATGATTTGAGGAATCGGCTGGTGACGGCGTTTGGAAAAATATAATCGAAGTGGAGTGAACTCTTCGGCTTTCAGGTCAAGAGGGGCATTGAACTGTTGCAATTTCCATTCCATGGATTTCAGTTCCTCGGAGATTTCCCGGTTCAAGATCGTGTGAGTCAATGTGTGTCCGGAAAGGGTGGCGCGGGCGAAGGTGACGATCTCATCGAACATGGCCGGTTCGGCATGGAACTCGATCTCGACAGGATGAGTGGCGTAGGTGGCTTTGCCTTTCCAGAAATCTTCCTTTTCCTGCACGAGTTCGCCGAGGCCTTCGACGGAGCGTGGTGAAGCGAGTTGCGGAGTGTGAGATTTTATCTCGGTTCTGGCTTTGAGGGTGATGGGATATTTATTGGGTTCTGATTTAGGGAGATGAATTACGAGGTCGTATTCGGCTTCGATGGAATTGGTGCTGGCGTTCAGAAAGCGGATCTCTTTCAGGTCCACCAAATTGTGCTCGGCTAGAAAGTAGAATGAGCCTTCGTAGTCTGAGCCGGGTTTGAAGCGTTTGTTCGCCAGTTTGACGGGATCGATTGAGGGAAGGGCGACGTGCTCGAGATGGATTTCGGGTTCCAACTGCTGTTTCGCTTCCGGGTCGAGAAAGGTGAGAGGTTCGGTCTCAATGACGATACTGACTTGGCCTTGATATTCTGAAGTGCGGTAGGCGGAGAGAATGGCGCGCTCGGCCTTGGGCGGAGTTTGGAAAAAGCTGTTGGTTGGCACGGTTGAGGTTTCTTTGGTTTGAGCGGAGGCGATAAAGGTTACGCTCATCAGGAAAGTGGCGAGGGTGAGATGCGGTCTAAAGTGCCACATAGTGAGTGTCTGAAGTATTAAGCCATCAGGGATAAGGGACGCAACTACGTTGTGGCCGGTGTTTTGGATGGAGGGGAAGTTTTGCAGTCTCGGCTTTCACGCAAATTACATCCCGCCCCTTACAGGGCTTGGAATTTTTGAGGGCTCGAAACCTAAGGCTTCGCCCGCTGTGGGGCGGGCTCCTCCCTAGGCTATAATATAGCGGGCCGTTGGCCCTGAAGGCAGGAGGCGTTGTTGCGCGACTAGACATTTCATTGAGCCAGTTAAAATGGATTGATGTTCGAGATGAGGGTTTTGGGTGAAAAAAGCGGCAATCTTCGTTTGGAATTTATTGTGTGCGAAGGGGTTGGGGAAAATGTCGCTATTGGATAACAAATAGTGGTGGTTTGAGTGGTGGTAATGTGGGAGATTTAGCGTGCTGGCAGCTCGCTGCTGGTAAAGGACGGGTGAGACGGTGGTTGGGCTCAGTCTGAGCGATAAGCAGCCACTGGAGAAATCCCAAGTCATCAAGCATAGTAATGCGATTTATTGCATTGGTATGTCCTGCGTTGGCGGGGAGGTGGCAGTCCTTATGGAGTCATTGCAGATATGTGAGTGTATCGGGCGTATGGATCAGGGTCCGTAAGCCGGAGCGGGGAACGGGACGTCGGTCGTCATAGGTTATGATTGGACCGGGGAATCTCTAGTAGCCACTGCGGAACCGGCCGGGTCAGGGACAGATGCTCAATCTGAAGTCCCAATCGTAGGGACAGAGGAAACGATACTTCACAGGGGTCGGATGGTTTCATTGTTCTTTGACATAAATTC
>JAJNBN010000630.1 GCA_021156225.1 Verrucomicrobiota bacterium
GAGAAGGAGAAGAAGGTGCTCAATCCCGGTGAACTGGCGGTGATCCCTGCAGGAGTCGTGCATGCTTCGTTCAATCCGACACAGAAGGACGTGATGTTTCTGGCGATTCTTTCACCGGCAGCGGCGAAGGGGCCGTTCGCGGTGGATGTGAGCGGCGAGGAGCCGTGGAAATCGTTGCGGAAAAAGTAGGTTGGGGTTAATCAGGCTTCGTCAGTGTCCAGTTCGAGCGGACGACGCAGACGCAAGATGACACGGAGGCCGCCGCTCTTGCGATTGCGAGCGGAGACGGCGCCATTACAGGCTTCGATGCAGGTTTTCACGATGGTAAGGCCGAGGCCCACACCGCCGGTTTCGCGATCGCGCGAGGTGTCCACGCGGAAGAAGGGGTCGAACAGTTTGGGTAGATCATCTTCCGGCACGCCGGGACCGTGATCCGAGATGATGATCTCCACATCGGCATCCACGGTGCGGGCCGCGATCTGGATGGGGCCGCCCTTGGCGGCGTAGCGCACCGCGTTGCGCACTACATTCCCGATGGCACGGACGAGCAGGTCTTTTTCGCCCAGGACCAGCATGTTCTCGGGAATGTTGATCTCCACCTCGGCCAGGTCACGGACCTCGCGTGTGACGACTTTTTGCGCGAGTTCCAGAACGGAGAGCGGCTTTAGTTTTACGGCCTTGGGGCGCAAGCCCGCCTTGGAGAAGGAGAGGAGTTCGTTCACCAGGCCGGACATGTGTTGGAGTTCTTCGCGCACATCCTCCACGTAGGGTTGCTGCTTGGCATCCGCGCGTTGCTCGAGGATGCCCAGCGCCAGTTGCATGCGGGCGATGGGCGCACAGAGTTCATGGGCAGTGTCACCGAGAAAACGTTTCTGGCCGTGAACGAATCCGGCGAGGCGGCCGGACATGCGGTTGATGGCATCGCTGAGGCGGCCGATTTCATCACGGCGTTTCGTATCCACCTGCACCTCGAACTGGCCTTCGGCGATCTGTTCCGCCGCCTTCGTCACGCGCGAAACAGAGCGCGTGATGTTGCTCACCAGCGGCATCCAGAACAGTGCCGAGATGAATACGATGCTGCTGAGGCTTAACACCCATGGTGTGTAATCAAAAAACAATCCGTGCGCACTGAAGGTTTCCGAACGCAAGAAAAGGGCCCCGGGTGTGCCGCCCGTATCGTCACTGCTGACGAAGCGGGTTTGCAAGCCGACCCAGAAATATTCCGGGCCCTCAGTACGGATGAGGAAACGCTGGTGGATGGGGAATGGTCCGCCTTGCGGTCCCGGGCGCATATCCATCTGCGCACCAGGAGGAGGGCCATCGGGGCGGCCATTGGGCGGGCCTGCTTCGGTGCCATCATTCTCAGATTCGGGGCGCTCGGAACGTCCGCCTTCCTGTCCGCCAGGGCCGCGGCGAGGCGGGCGATCACGCTGACCGCGGGGCGGGCCTTTTGGCAGGCGCCGCCGCAGTTCTTCCGGTAAATCGCCGAGGTTGCCGAATACTTCGCGTTCCCCTTCGACAACAACGCAGAAAGACACGCGATGTTTTTCGCTACGTTTTTGCAAGACCTCGGTCCATTGCGCCTTGGGAGCCAGGGCGAGTTCAGCGATGACTTCCCGCGCCAGTGGTTCTACGCGCTGGGTAATGTAGCCAGAGAGGAAGGAATCCACGCCGCTCTTCACATGCACGCGCAGGACCATCCAGCCGATCACCCCCAGAACAAGAATGTTCAGGAAGAACCAGAGGAGGATTTTAGCGTAGAGCGGAAAGCGGGGCTTCATGCAAAATTAAAGGCCAGAGTGAATTATTCCTCTGGGTTCATCATCATGTAACCCGCCGCCCGCACCGTGCGGATGTAGCGCGGTTCTTTCGCATCATCACCCAGTTTGCGGCGCAATGCGGAGATGTGCACGTCGATGGAGCGGTCAAAGACTTCGTAGTTGCGATCGCGGATCTCATCGAGCAGAGCTTCGCGCGTTTTTACGCGGCCTTTGGCGCGGGCGAGGCAATAAAGGAGATCGAACTCCACGGGCGTGAGCACCAAGGGTTGGTCGTTCATCACCGCATTGCGGCTGTTCGGATTTACGCGCAAGGGGCCGACCACGGCTTCGGGCTCGATCTCGGTATGCGACTCGCTCGTCGCCTGGGAGCGGCGCATGACAGCGCGTAGGCGGGCGAGCAATTCACGCGTGGAGAAAGTCTTGGGCAGGTAATCATCTGCACCGATCTCCAGCCCCACGATGCGATCAGCCTCTTCACCACGGGCGGTGAGCATGAGGATGGGGACATTCGATTTTGCACGGATACGTTTCAGCACTTCGAAGCCGTCCATGCCCGGCAGCATCACGTCCAGCAGTACTGCGTTCCATTTGCCAGTGGTCGCTTTCTCCACACCTTCGGGACCGGTGTGGACGGCTTCCACGTGGTAGCCCATTGGCTGGAGATAATCACCGATGAGGCGGCTGAGCTTCTTGTCATCATCGATGATCAGGATGCGCGTCGGAGAGTGGGCGCTGTCCGCCGATAAGTTGGATAAAGGCAGAGCCATGGCTGTGTCG
>JAJNBN010000092.1 GCA_021156225.1 Verrucomicrobiota bacterium
AGCCATTCTTTCACGGCCTCATCCCGGCCCACCTGCAACTCCTCACCGCCTCCGCCATGGAGATGCAGTTCGAGACCGGCCAATTCCTCCTGCAGGAAGGCAGCCCCGCCAACCGCTTTTACCTCATCCTCGAAGGCCAGGTCGTCCTCGAATCCGAATCTCCCGAGCGCGAATTGATTCCCCTTGAGACTCTGGGCCCCGGCGATGAACTCGGCTGGTCCTGGCTCTTTCCCGCGCACTACCTGCAATCCAACGCCCGCGCCCTCGTCCCCACCCGCACCATCTTTTTCTACGGCACCCGCATCGCCGACCAATGCGAGCAGGACCACGCCTTCGGCTATCAACTCACCCGTCGCGTCGCCGCCACCTTGCTGAACCGCCTCCAGACTTTAAAAAAACGTACCGCCCTCTCCACCTCCAATTCCCTAAACTGATATGAACCACGTCCTCCCTTCCCAATTCACCCTCCGCCCCTGCCTCGCACTGGGCCTCGCCCTCGGCCTCTGGCTCACCCTCCCCGCGCAATCCGCCGAGCCTGCTGATGGTAAAATGATGGCCCAATGCCGTGAAATGAAGGCGCAGAAGCAAAAAGTGCAGGTAGATATGGATGCCCAGGCCAAACTCCTCGCCGCAAAACTCGAGACGATGAACCGCGCCCCGCGCGAGGAAAAGCTGGAGCTGATGTCCGCCGTGGTGACCGATCTCGTCGAGCAGCAAACCGCCATGAATGCGCGCAAAGCCAAACTGGACGAAGACATGATGAAACACATGATGGAACACATGCAGACGGGCAAGGAATCCATGGCCCAGTGCGCGATGATGAAAGGCATGGACACCAAACCCGGCGACGCCCACAAAGATCACCAGCCCAAGCAGAAATGACCCACCCCGCCTCCACACCCGGCGCTCGTTTGTAATGCCCTACCAAACGGGCCTGTGCCATCCTGTCCTCGTTGAAGAAAAATGAACTGGTGAATGGAGCGCTCTCGGCTAAGTATATCCGCTGTCTGGAGAATGGATTGCCAATCGTTATACTGGTCGTGAAAGGTGCATCAGAGCGGCCTCCTTCGCCCCTCGGAGGGGAGAAGGATTGAGGATGAGGGGTGCCCCCTCCCTTTTTACATAGATGCAGTTAGATCGGACAACCAAACGCGCATGAGTTTCCCCGCACCTAGCAACACCCAGGCCCGCGTCCTCTGGTTTTCCCTGACCACGCTCGCCATCGGCGTGACCATCGCCGTGTTCGGCCTCGTCATCTGGGGCCTGGGCTGGCTCGTCAACGCGCTTTCCTCCGTCCTGCTCCCCTTGGCCTTCGCCGCCGTCCTCGCCTACCTCCTGGACCCCGTGGTGGACTGGCTGGAGCACAAGAAGGTCCCCCGCACCCGCGCCATCATCCTGGTTTTCTTCGTGGCAGTCATGCTCTTCCTCATGATGCTCGCCACCGTCATCCCGCAACTCCTCGTGGAGACCAGCCAGCTCATCGACCTCATTCCGGAATACGCCCAGAAGTTAAAGGACAAGCTCGGCGTCTGGTTCGAATCCTCCCGCCTCGGCCAGCAGGCCAAGCAGGCCTGGGATGAAGGCATCGGTGCCGATGCCCAGGACTGGATGACCACCGCCCTGCCCGTCATCTCCGCGTGGAGCATGGAACAGCTCGGCAAAGTCGCCTCCTGGGGCGGCCTCCTCGCCGGCTTCGCCCTCGTGCCCGTTTACGTCTTCTACTTCCTCTCCGAGAAACAAGGCATCGTAGGCAAGTGGACGAACTACCTGCCCCTCCAGGAATCCAACCTGAAAGACGAAGTCGTCTTCGTCATCAACGAGATCAACAACTGCCTCATCGTCTTCTTCCGTGGCCAGGTTCTCGTGGCCATGTGCGTTGGCGGGATGCTCACCTTGGGCTTCCTCGGCATCGGGCTGAACTACGCCATTTTGCTCGGCGTCGTGGCGGGCATCCTCAGCATCGTGCCCTACCTCGGCGTCATGCTCAGCATCATCCCCGCGCTCGCTCTCGCGGCCATCCAGTTTGGCGATATCTGGCATCCGCTCGCCATCGTCGGCCTTTTCGTCCTCGTGCAGATGGCCGAGGGCCTGTTCATCTCCCCTAAAATTATCGGCGACCGCGTGGGCCTGCATCCCCTCACCATCATCATCTCCGTCATGGTCGGCACCACACTCATCGGCGGCATCCTCGGCGGCGTCCTCGCCATCCCGCTGACCGCCGCCCTCCGCACCCTCATGTTCCGCTATGTGTGGAAAAAGCCGGTGAAAGCCAGCGCCCCCGTGAAAGCTGATAAGAAGGGGAAGGTAGGCTATGTCTGACTTATACCGCATCCGTTGCGAAAGCTGCGATTGGTCAGCAATCCAGATGGTGGATGGCAAATCCTACGATTACATCCCTGAGGGTTACACGAAACTAGTTCTTCAAGACAAAACGGTAGTTCTTCGCCATCTTGCAGAATCCGATGATTTGGCCACCCACGGGTATACATGGGAGAAGGCTGAAGCAGAAGATCGGCTCGTCATGACGACGACCTACTTATGCATCAAATGCAGCCACCACTCTGAATTCGACATCAATCTCACCGAATTGAAGCGATTAGTTAAGGATACAGATAAGGTGAAGGCTTATAGGATGTCGCTGGTTTGCCCGCAATGCGGCACCCACGGACTCAAATCCCTCGAAAAAAGCCAAGACTTGAGTTTCCCCTGCCCGAAATGCAAGAAACCTTCTGTAAAGTGTAAGCTGGAAATTACTTCCTGACTACCTCCGATACATCGGCCGCACATCCACCACGTGCATCCCCGCCGCGCGGATCGCCTGCAAGCCCAGCTCCGCATCCTCGAACCCCTGGCAATACTGCGGCTCCACACCCAACCGCCGCGCGGCTTCCAGAAAGATATCCGGTGCGGGTTTCTGGTTCACCACGTCCTCGCTCGTCACCACCGCATCGAACATATGCGCGATACGCAGATGCTCCAGCACCTGCGTGATGATCGGCTTCGTCCCGCCCGATGCCACCGCCATCGGCAGCTTCCCATGATGCTTCTGCGCGATCGCCAGCACATCCGGGATCGCGATCACCTGCGGTAACAGCGGCAGATACGCATTCTCCTTATCGTGCGACGCCTTGATCGGATCCAGCACGATGCCCTGCTCTTCTCCCAACATCTTGAAGATATCCCGTGAAGGCACGCCCCCGAGCGCGTAGAACCGCTCCTCCGGAAAATGCAGCCCATACCGCTGCGCGACGGTGTTCCACGCCTTCCAATGCAACGGCATCGTATCTGCCAGCGTCCCGTCGCAATCAAAAATCAATCCGCGTATGTCCATCGCATCATCCTCAAAGCTTCAACTGCGCGAGCTTCTCGTTCAGCTCATTCGCCAGCAACGGCTGCACCAGCCCGTCGATATCGCCTTCCATGAACTGCGACAGGTTATACAACGTCACCTCGATGCGATGATCCGTCACACGGTTCTGCGGGAAGTTATATGTGCGGATGCGTTCGTTGCGTTCGCCCGTGCCCACCTGATCTTTGCGGAAGGCCGCGTACTTCGCCTCTTCCTCGGCCACCTTGATCTCTAGCAACCGTGAACGCAGCACCGTCATCGCCTTCAGCTTGTTCTTCTGCTGCGAACGCTCATCCGCGCAACGGACGATCATGCCCGTGGGCTTGTAGATGAGCTGCACCGCCGAGTCCGTGGTGTTCACACCCTGCCCGCCCTTACCGGAGGCCCGACAAACGTTGATCTCCAGGTCTTCCGGCTTGATCTCCACATCCACTTCCTGCGCTTCCGGCAGCACGGCCACCGTGCACGTGCTCGTATGGATGCGCCCCTGCGCCTCCGTCGCCGGAACCCGCTGCACGCGATGCACGCCCGATTCATGCTTCAAACGCTTGTAAACATCATTCCCCGTGATGCTGAAAATGACTTCCTTGAGCCCGCCCAAATCCGAGATGCTCGAATCCATCGGCTCCATCTTCCACCCTTGGTCCTCCGCATATCGCGTGTACATGCGGTAAAGATCCGCGGCAAACAGCGCGGCTTCCGCACCACCTGCACCCGCGCGGATCTCAAAGATCGTATTGCGCGAATCCACCGGACTCGGCGGCAGGATGCCATACTGCACTTGCAGCGAGAGATCCTTCACCTCCACCTCCAGCCGCGCGATCTCTTCCTTCGCCATCTGCGCCATCTCGGAATCCGGCAGCTCATTCGCATAGATGCCACGATTGTCCGCCAGGTCATTCTCCGCCTTGATCAGCGCCTTGCCCGCCGCCACCAGGTCCTTGAGGCGCGAATACTCCTTCGTCAGCTCCTGCGCCTTCTGCGGATTGTTGAAGGCGTCCGGGCTGCTAAGCAAAGACTCCACCTCGGCAAACCGCCGGGTGAACCTGTCGATATGTGGGCGCAGATCCATGATTACGGGTCAATTGAGAGGGCGACGTGCGATGGGACGGTCCCGGGAAAAAGACGCCGCCCGCACGGTCTTGTGAACCATGCGGGCGGTGTGCGAAAGCGGGCTACTTCTTCTTTTTCTTGCCGGTGGCGGCCAGGGCGTCCTGCGCGGCCTGGGTCTTCGCCATGCGCTGCTGGAACTTGTCCACGCGGCCGGCGGTGTCCACGAACTTCTGCTGGCCCGTGTAGAACGGATGGCAGTCGTTGCAAATACCGATCAAAACGGTCTTCTTCGTCGAACGCGTGTGGATCGTGTTGCCGCACGCGCACCGGATCTCGCAATCCTGGTAGTTCGGATGAATGTCAGCTTGCATATTACAAAAATTAAAGAGGCGAAAACCTAACAGGGAAAACCGGCTTGGCAAGGGCTAATTTACGGGAATTCTCAAGCTCCTACCCTTTCTCCACCGTCACCGCCCCCTTATCCCCCATCCGCCGCCGGGAAGGCAGTATCGAACACGCCTCCTTGCAGCCGAACCACTTACTGAAGAGATACCGGTTCCGACTCACCCATTGATACATCTTCTCCGCCACCCAGATCACCCCCGGTATCCAGAGCACCAAACAAGGCAGCACCAAAAGTGGCATCCTCATGCCTACGAAGCGGATACAACGCGCCCCGCGATAGATTTCCCCCTCCGGCGTGACACAATGGATGGCCTCCGAAAGCTGGTCCTCCGTGATGCCGGGTGCGACCTCTTTCACCAGCGGATCGCTGATGGGCACGAGCCGCACCTTGTCCATCCAGTCCAGCCATGTCAGCAGGCGCGACTGGAATGTGCACAACGAGCACTCCCCGTCATACAGCACAATATGCTTCGTTCTGACTTCGTTACTCACAGCAAAGAGAAGGTCCAAGGTTCCCCCTTCAATGTCAAACCCCGCCCCTCGCATTTCTTCCCTCGCACCTTAACAAGCCATCTTCCCCCACAACGCCTCAAACTCCCTCATGAATGGCTCCACCAGCCGTGCGTCATTGCTCACGATGATGTTCTCCTGGTTCAACGCCGACGCACTGCGCGTCCAATTGAAACTCCCGGTCATCAGCAACCGGCTGTCAAACACCGCGAATTTGTGATGCATATGATCCGGCCCGCAATCCAAGTGCACCGGAATCCCCGCCCGGCGAAACTCCTCGATGTCCGAGCCCGCATCATAAGATTTATCGTTATCACTGATGATACGAACCTTCACCCGCCGCCGATGCGCTCCCAAGATGGCTGCCGAAAGCCGGTCATCCGCGATAGTGAACACACACAAGTCCGCTGTCCGTTCTGCCGCCGCCAGCAGATCGATGATCCGATACGCACAATCATTTCCTGGACTGAAAAACGCCTCATTACTGGCCGTTCGCACCGGTTCGTTTTGCGGCAGCAGCAATTTGTTTACCTCTTCGAGCCAGTCGATGACTTCCTTCCCCTTCGGATCGGCCACCGCACGCCGCGCCAGTTCAAACGCCTGCGCCCGCACCAGTGCCCGTTGCTGTTCATTGAGATTGCTCGCGCGCAGGCTTTCGCCCAGCGCCCGCTTCTCGCCGCCGGACAAGCGCCGGTCTTCCAGCGTCTGCGCCAGTGCGGTTTCCAGCTCCTTCGGTGTCATAGGTGCAGGCTACTTTCTTCATCGGAGAGCAGCCAATAAAAATAACCTTCGTCGCTATCGTCTGAATCCGAAGCAGTTGCAAAAATTCACTAAAATTCTCCTCCCCCGATTTGAACATTCTGAAACCGGTGCTATCTATGTAATTGGAGAGCGTTGGTTGCGTTCTCTGACAGTTTACGCAGTGCCTGGAACGTTTCTTCAGCGGGCTCCCCCAGCCCCACCTCCTTGGCGTCCAGGCGCTGCGTTTCTTTTTTCTCGGCAGCAACGTTGGCAGCTGACCCGGCAACCATGGCAGGAGTTTTTCCCCGCGAAGATAAAATGAAGCTCGTAAGTGTTGATCGCCGGCGGCTACGCCAGCCAACTGCAGTACCTCACTCTGACAGCTTGCCTTTGACGTCAGCCTCCACGTTGGCATCTCCTACTTGTCCGACTTGCAGAAAGCGCGTCGGACGATGTCCTTCCACCAGCCAATGCTGATGCAACTGCTTTACCATTCGGATCAGTTCATCCGGTTCGCCCGGCTTGATCAGGTAACCGTTCGCCCCCAGAATTCCCGCGCGATGCACATCGCTTTCTTGATTTGAAGAAGTGAGCACCACCACCGGCAACTCCGACAGGAACGGCTGGCTGCGTATCCATTGCAACACGTCCAACCCGCCCTTCACCGGCATGTTCAGGTCCAGCAGCACTAGCCCCGGCATCGGGTTCTTGGTTGAGTCGGCATAGGGCTCTACCCCTGAAAGATACGCGATGGCATGCTTGCCGTCCGGCACGGTGCGCAACGGATGCTCCACCTTTGCCATCCGGAACGCCCGTTCCATGAAGAACACATCGTTCTCGTCATCCTCCGCGTACAGCACTGTCTTTGGCTCGTTCTTCACTCCGTTCACTCTTTCTTGAGGTCCAGCCAGAAGGTGCTTCCCTGTCCGATCTCGGACTCCAGCCCCACCCGGCCATTCATACGCTCGACACCCTTCTTGACGATGGACAGGCCGATGCCCGTGCCCTCGTAGGATTTGCTTACCCGTTGAAAAATTCCGAAGATCGTTTCATGGGCATCTCTTTCGATGCCCAGCCCGTTGTCCTTGAAGAATATGCGGGACATCTTCTCTTCCGGCAAGGCTTGGCTCCAGACTTTGATCTTCGGCGTCACTCCGGGCTTCACGAACTTCACGGCATTGCCCAGCAGATTGGAGATGCATTGCGTGAGCACTGCGGGAATGCCGATCACGGTGGGCAGTTGGCCGATGACCTCGACTTGGGCGCTGGGCGGCTGGAAGCTGGGATACGTTCTCAAAATCTCATGCACGAGTTCATCCAGGGACACTGGCTCCATCGTCAGGTCCGTGCGGCTTACGCGGCTGAACGTGAGCACGTCCTGGATGAGCGAATCCATCCGCGCGGCTGCCGAGCTGATCCGCTTGAGGTACTCTTTTCCTTTCGGATCGATCTGGGCGCCGCAATCCTCGATCACGATCTTGGCGTAGCCCTGCATGGCCCGCAACGGAGCCCGCATATCGTGGGAAACACTGTAGGAAAACGCCTCCAGCTCACCGATGGTTTCGCGCAGCGCGGCAGTGCGTTCGGAGACCGTCTCTTCCAGCGTGGTGGCGTGCGTTTGCAGTTCGTCCTGGGCTTTCTGCAGTGCGGTTTCCGCCTGCTTGCGCTCCGTGATGTCGGCGCGGATGGCGATGTACTGCTTCGGTTTCCCATCCTCGCCCAGGTACGGCACGATTGTCGTATCCACCCAGTAGAGCGATCCGTCCTTGGCCTTGTTCTGGATCTCTCCCTTCCAGACGCGTCCGGCCCCGATCGTCGTCCAGATCGCCCGGATGAACTGCTTGGGATGATACCCCGAATTGATGATGCGGTGATCCTGCCCGATCAATTCCTCGCGCGAATACTTCGAGATGGCGCAGAACTTGTCGTTCACGTATGTGATCTTTCCGCTGGGATCCGTGATCGCCACGATGGCGTGCTCGTCGAGCGCCGCTTTTACATCGTTCAACTCTCGCAACGCCCGGTCGGTCTGCTCATCCGCTTTTTTGCGGTCGGTGATATCGGCGCGGATCGCGATGTATTGTTTCGGTTTTCCGTCCTCACCCAGATACGGGACGATCGTCGTATCCACCCAGTAGAAGGACCCATCCTTGGCCTTGTTCTTGATCTCCCCTTTCCACACCCGGCCGGAGGAGATCGTATCCCAGATGCTGCGGATGAACTGCTTGGGATGATAACCCGAATTGATGATCCGATGATCCTGCCCGATCAATTCCTCCCGCCGGTATCTTGAGATGGAGCAGAACTTGTCGTTCACGTACGTGATCTTCCCCTTCGCATCCGTGATTGCCACGATGGCGTGCTCATCGATCGCGGATTTCACGTCGTTCAACTCGCGTAATGCCTGCGCGGTTTCTTCCGCCGCATCTTTCCGGTCCGTGATATCTGCGCGAATGGCGATGTATTGGCTTGGTTTGCCATCCTGGCCGAGATAGGGGACGATCGTGGTATCCACCCAGTAATACGAGCCGTCCTTGGCCTTGTTCTTGATCTCCCCCTTCCACACCCGGCCCGCGATGATGGTTTCCCAGATGTTCCTGATGAAATCCTTGGAGTGATAGCCGGAGTTGATGATGCGGTGATCCTGGCCGATGAGTTCCTCCCGGGGATACTTGGAGATCGCGCAGAACTTGTCGTTCACGTACGTGATCTTCCCTTTGGGATCGGTGATGGCCACGATGGCATGCTCATCGATCGCTGCCTTCAGGTCGTTGAGTTCCCGTAGCGCTTCCTCCGTGTGCTCCACCGCTTTCTTCCGCTCCGTGATGTCCGCGCGGATGGCGATGTATTGGATGGGTTTCCCCATTTCATCCAGATAAGGCACGATCGTGGTATCCACCCAATAATACGTTCCGTCTTTGGCCCGGTTTTTGATCTCGCCGCTCCAGACCCGCCCGGTGTTGATAGTCTGCCAGATGCTGCGGATGAACTGTTTGGGATGATACCCGGAATTGATGATGCGGTGATCCTGCCCCAGCAGCTCATCCCGGGAATATTTCGAGATCGCACAGAACTTGTCGTTCACGTACGTAATCTTACCCTTCGCATCCGTGATGGCCACGATGGCGTGCTGGTCGATGGCCGCTTTTAAATCATTCAGCTCCCGGAGCGCCTCCGCAGTCTGGTGATCGGCGTGCTTGCGATCCGTGATATCCGTGAAAACAAACAGCCATTCCAGCAGCGTCTGGCCGCCTTCCGGCCGCTCTTCCAGAACGGGCTGGCAGAGGATGGAAAAGTGACGATAGATCCCATCCTGGCGTTCAATCCGCTGTTCCAGGGTGAAAGATGACTTTCGCTGTACGCCA
>JAJNBN010000093.1 GCA_021156225.1 Verrucomicrobiota bacterium
TCCGCAATTCTACTTCCGTACGTCTGACGTCACGGGCACGGTGCATCTCCCGGCTGGTGTGGAGATGGTGATGCCTGGTGATAACGTCTCCGTGGACATCGAATTGCTCGCGCCGGTCGCGATGGAAAAAGGTCAGCGCTTCGCGATCCGCGAAGGTGGCCGCACCATCGGTGCCGGTCGTGTGAGCGAAGTGATCACGGTTGCTTAACCAAACAAACTTGGATGCGGGGGTCGGGGGAGTGGAAACTCCCCTGACTCTCGTTTCGTCTCCAAAAAAGGCCAGAAAACTGAGAGCGAAGAAAACCTCCAGGTAAAGTTTTTAGGGCGGTAGCTCAATTGGTAGAGTAGCGGTCTCCAAAACCGTCGGTTGGGGGTTCGAGTCCCTCCCGCCCTGCCAAAAGCTGAAGCTGGAGAGGTGGCAGAGTGGTCTATTGCGGCGGTCTTGAAAACCGCTTCGGGGTAACTCCCGACGGGGGTTCGAATCCCTCCCTCTCCGCCAAAGTGATGGTAGCAGTCAGTTAGCAGTTGGAAAAATTGTGAAAGAGTATTTGCCAACAATAATCGGGTTGGTCCTGTTGGTCGCCTTGATCGGCGTCCTCTGGAGCAAGGGGTATCTGCTGCGTTTCGGCGCCTATGTGGGCGAGACGCAAGAGGAGCTGCGCAAGTGCTCTTGGCCGACCGTTGAGGAGCTGAAGGGCTCCACATTGGTAGTGCTGGTGTCCATCGTCCTGCTGGGTGGTTTCACGGTGATCATAGACTTCATTGTCTCGTCACTGGTGAAGGTCGTGATGACCATGTAACAACAACCGAATTTTGCCGATGAAAAGCCAGTGGTTTGTGATCCATACGCTGTCCGGGCAGGAACAGAAGGTCAAGGACAGCATCGAGAAGCGCATCAAGCCTGAAGAGATGGGCGAGTACATCCATGAGGTGCTCGTGCCGATGGAGAAGGTGGCGGAAGTGCGCAATGGCAAGAAGACGGTCACGAACCGGAAGCTGTATCCCGGTTATGTGTTCGTGCACATGATTTTGCTGGATGACAACAACCGGCCGATCGAGAAGCCGTGGTATTTCATCCGCGAGACGCAGGGCATCATCGGGTTTGTGGGTGGCGAACGCCCCTCACCGACGCCGGCAGACGAGATCGAGTCGATCAAGTCGCAGATCGCCGATGCGGAAGATTCGGAACGTCCGAAGGTGCAGTTCGACGTGGGCGAGACGGTGAAGATCAACGACGGACCGTTCTTGAACTTCAGCGGCGTGATCGAAGAGATTGAGCCGGAACGCGGCAAGTTGAAGGTGACGGTGAATATTTTCGGCCGGAACACCCCAGTGGAACTGGAATACTGGCAGGTGGAGAAGGCTTAAGCGGTTTTTAGAGTTTAATTTAAACAGTAAATTTTATGGCGAAGAAGGTAACAGGTCAGATCAAGTTGCAGATTCCTGCCGGTCAGGCGAATCCGGCTCCTCCCGTGGGTCCGGCGCTCGGTCAGCACGGTGTGAACATCATGGGTTTCTGCAAGGAATTCAATGCCCGCACCAAAGACCAGGCGGGCCTGATCATCCCCGTGGTGATCACGGTGTTCCAGGACAAATCATTCACTTTCATCACGAAGTCGCCCCCGGCTTCGGTGCTCTTGAAGAAGGCCGCAGGCATCGCCTCCGGTTCCAAGACGCCGAACAAGGAAAAGGTCGGCAAAGTGACGCGCAAGCAGGTGCTGGACATCGTCAAGCTCAAGCTGTCCGACATGAATGCGCGCAATGAAGAAGCTGCTTTCCGTGTGGTGGCCGGTACGGCCCGCAGCATGGGAATCGAAATCAAAGACTAATAAACAAACGCGGGAGAGCCCCTTAAACCGGGTTCGCATGCACCGCAATCAAGAAAATGCCCAGCAAACGTTACAAGAAAGCGCTTGAGTTGGTACCCAAAAAGGTCACCAACCTCAAGAACGCCGCCGAGCTGATCGGGAAGTTCCCGAAAGCCAAGTTCAACGAAACCGTGGACCTCGCGTTCCGGCTCGGTGTCGATCCGCGCCAGTCCGACCAGATGGTCCGTGGCACCGTTCCCCTGCCGCACGGCAGCGGTAGCGTGGTGCGCGTGCTCGTGTTCGCCAAGCCCGGACCTGCCGCTGATGCCGCCAAGGCAGCCGGCGCCGAGTTCGTGGGCTTCGAAGACATGATCAAGCAGTGCGTGGACGGTTGGACCGGCTTCGATGTCGCCGTGGCGACGCCCGAGGCGATGGTGGAAGTCCGCAAGCTGGGCAAGGTGCTCGGACCCCGGGGTCTGATGCCGAATCCGAAGACGGGCACGGTCACGGAAGACACTGCCAAGGCAGTGCGCGAAGTGAAGGCCGGTCGTGTGGAATTCAAAGTGGACAAGACGGGCAACGTGCACGTCGTCGTCGGCAAGGCTTCGTTCAAGCCGGAACAGATTGAAGAAAACGCTCGCGCGGTGATCGATGCAGTCGTGAAAGCGCGTCCGTCCAGCGTCAAGGGAACGTTCATCCGTTCCGTGACGTTGTCGGCCACCATGAGCCCGGGCATCTCCCTGGACGTGCGTGAATTGAACGTCGTGGCCGCTTAACCATTAAAAGGCAAATAATACCATGCGTGCCGAAAAGAAATTTATCAGTCAGGAATACGTCCTGCGTCTGAATGCGTCCCCGTTCTTCATCGTTGTTGATTACACGGGCCTGACCGTTCTGCAGTTCACCGAGCTGCGCAAGCGTTTGCAAAACGCGGGCGCCGAGGTTCACGTCGTCAAGAACTCAATCTTCCGCATCGCTGCGAAAGAAGCGGGTGTGGCGGAATTGAACGGTTCCCTCGCCGGCCAGGTGGCTGTGGTGACGGGCCAGAAGGACGTTTCTGCTGCCGCGAAGGTCGTGAAGACCTATCAGGCGGAGTTCGACAAGCCGAAATTGAAGTTCGGTTATCTGAACAACCAGCGCCTCGAGGCGAAGGATGTGGCGGCTCTGGCCGACCTGCCTTCCATCGAAGTCCTGCGCGCCAAGTTGCTCGGAGTGCTCAACGCTCCGGCTTCGAAGCTGGCGGCCATCATCAACACCCCGGGCTCGCAGCTCGCACGGGTGATCAAGGCCAAAGCGGACAAAGTAGTGTTGTCAGCCGGGTGAGCAATGAACCTACAACATAGTAAATCGTCGGGTTCCGGGCTTGGAACCTAATTTGCCGGCGGCCGCCGGTGGCGACGAGACTGAAAGACAACAGTAATATGGCAGACATCGCAAAGTTGGTTGAAGAATTGGGCAAGCTCACGGTCATCGAGGCCGCTGATCTGGTGAAGCAGTTGGAAACCGCGTGGGGCGTTACGGCCGCAGCTCCGGCTGCCGCTGCTGCTCCTGCTGGTGGTGGCGCTGCTGCCGCTCCGGCCGCTGAAGCCAAGACTGAGTTCGACGTGATCCTCGTCTCCGTTCCGGCAGACAAGAAGATCTCCGTCATCAAAGCCGTGCGCGAAGTGAAGGCCGGTTTGGGTCTGGCGGAAGCCAAGGCTCTGGTGGAAAGCGCTCCGAAACCGATCATCGAAGGTGGCAAGAAGGAAGAAGCCGACGCCGCCAAGAAGAAGCTCGAAGAGGCTGGCGCCAAGGTCGAGGTCAAGTAAGGTTTTGTTCACGGGCGACCGGACCCAAAAGTCCGGTCGCCTCTTTTGTCCGCAAGGGCGGGTCGCGGTAAATTCGACCCAGGGGTTGGAAGTAGACAGTCAAATTTGGGTGAGACAGGCGAGCCTGACAACGGAATGTCAGGGCTTGCCTTCCGTTGTCTCAAGAATAAACAACGGCCGGGCAGTGTAAAACCGGCCAAACATTAACGAAAAATGCCATCGAAAGCTACTGAACGCATCAACTTCGGTAAGATCAAAGAGGTTATTGCGCCCCCGAACCTGATCGAGGTGCAGTGCAATTCGTACCGGGAGTTTTTGCAGGCTGAGAGCGCGCCGTCCAAGCGCAAGAACCTCGGTCTGCAAGCCGTCTTCAAGGAAGTGTTCCCGATTGAGAGTTATGATGGCAAAACGGTTTTAGATTTTCATAGTTACGAGATCGGCGAGCCCAAGCTCGACTGGCTCGAGTGCCTGCGCGAAGGCGTGACCTTTGGTGCGCCTTTGCACGTGACCTTCCTCTTGCAGGAAGAGCGCGGCACGAAAGAAGAGAAGGTGTTCATGGGCGAGCTGCCGCTGATGACCCCGCAAGGTACGTTCGTGATCAATGGTGCCGAGCGCGTGATTGTCAGCCAGTTGCATCGTTCGCCCGGTCTGGCTTTCGAAGCCAGCCAGCACGCGAACGGCAAGATGCTGTATTCCTTCCGCATCATCCCGGATCGTGGTTCCTGGTATGAAGCGCAGTTCGATACGAGCGACATGCTCTATGTCTATCTCGACCGTAAGAAGCGCCGCCGCAAGTTCCTGACGACGACGTTCTTCCGCGCCCTCGCGAACATCGACGGCAACAAGGACGAGAAGAAGACGGGTTCCGACGCCGAGATCCTGGAGCTGTTCTACAAGGTGGAAACCTTGAGCATCAAGGAAGCCGAAGCGCTGGAAGAGATCCAGAATAAGGTTTTGGTGGAAGACGCAGTGGACGAAGACAAGGGCATCGTGGTGGCCCGTGCGTTCGAGCCGCTGTCCAAGGCGACGATCAAGCAGATCGCCGAACTGGGCATCAACAAGGTGCGTGTTGTCGATACATCCGTGGATGACGGCATCATCATCAAGTGTCTTAAGAAAGATCCGACGAAGAACGAAGACGAGGCGCTGAAAGATATTTACCGCCGTCTCCGGCCTGGGGATCCGCCGACTGCAGCCAACGCGAAAGCGTTGCTCAAGCGCCTGTTCTTCGATCCGAAGCGTTATGATCTCGGCCGCGTCGGTCGCTACAAGATCCAGCAGAAGCTGGGTCTCAAGGGCAACGATGACGTCCGCATCCTGACGAAGCAGGATCTCGTGGAAGCCACCCGCTACCTCTTGAAGCTCAAGAAGGGTGAGGGTTCCTTGGACGATATCGATCATTTGGGCAGCCGCCGTGTGCGTACTGTTGGTGAGTTGCTCGCCAACCAGTGCCGCGTGGGTCTGGCCCGTACCGAGCGTTTGGTCAAGGAGCGTATGACGCTGTTTGATCAGGAGCTGGAATCCATGACGCCGGCGAAGCTGATCAATCCGAAGGCGCTGTCCGCGGTCATCCGCGACTTCTTCGGCCGCAGCCAGTTGAGCCAGTTCATGGATCAGATCAATCCGTTGGCGGAACTCACGCATAAGCGCCGCTTGTCGGCACTTGGGCCCGGGGGTCTCTCGCGTGATCGCGCGGGCTTCGAAGTCCGTGACGTGCATCCATCCCATTACGGCCGTATCTGCCCGATCGAAACGCCTGAAGGTCCTAACATCGGTCTGATCGCCTCCTTGGCGACCTTTGCCCGGGTGAACGACTTCGGCTTCATCGAAACGCCTTACCGCAAGGTGGAGAATGGCCGGGTGACCAGCCAGATCGACTACCTCACGGGTGATCGCGAAGAGAATTACATCGTGGCGCAGGCCAATGCTGTGATTGACGACAAGGGTCATTTCCAGACAGCGCGCGTCACTTGCCGCTGCCGGGGAGACTTTATCGACGTGGAACCGCCGAAGGTGGATTACATGGACGTGTCGCCGAAGCAGTTGGTCTCGGTGGCTGCCGGTCTGATCCCGTTCTTGGAACACGATGATGCGAACCGCGCATTGATGGGTTCGAACATGCAACGCCAGGCCGTGCCGCTGTTGATCACGGAAGCGCCGTTCGTGGCCACTGGTCTGGAAGACCGTGTGGCGCGTGACTCCTGCGCCGTGCTCGTGGCGGAAGAATCCGGCAAGGTCGCTTCTGTCGTCGGCAACCAGATCATCATCTCCAAGGATGGCAAGGTTCCGGAAGGCAAGAAGAAGATCAAGACGGACCCGGCGAATGGCGTCTATGTCTATAACGTCCGCAAGTTCATGCGTTCCAACGCGGCCACCTGCATCAACCAGAAGATTCTGGTGGGCAAGGGTGACAGCGTGAAGAAGGGCCAAGTCCTCGCGGACGGTCCTTGCACGCAGGGCGGCGAACTGGCCTTGGGCCGTAACGTGCTCGTCGCGTTCATGCCCTGGAATGGTTACAACTTCGAGGACGCGATCCTGATCAGCGAGCGCATCGTGAAGGATGACGTGTTCACGTCCATCCATATCGATGAGTTCGAAGTGGGTGCCCGCGATACGAAGCTGGGACCGGAAGAAATTACCCGCGACATCCCGAACCTCGGTGATGAAGCGTTGAAGAACCTCGGGCCGGACGGCGTCATCCGCATCGGTGCGGAAGTGAAGCCGGGCGACATCCTGGTCGGCAAAATCACGCCGAAGAGCGAGACGGAACTGGCGCCGGAAGAGCGCTTGCTCCGCGCGATCTTCGGTGAGAAGGCCGCTGATGTGAAAGACACGTCGCTGCGCGTGCCCTCGGGCACTTACGGCATCGTGATGGACGTCAAGGTCTCCTCGAAGAAGGAAGCGGACAAGGGTTCGATCACTTCCTCTTCGTCGGCAGCCCGCTTGACCGGCAACGAAGCCAAGAAGCACCAGAAACAGGTCGAGGACGATTACAAGACCAAGACGGATGAGCTGCGCGAACAGTTGACGGAAGCGCTCTCGAACATCCTCTTGGGCGAGAAAATCCCGCTCGACGTGGTGAACAGCGAGACGGGTGAGATCATCATCCCGGCGAACCGCAAAATCACGAAGACCCTGCTGCGCAAGCTCGCACAGGTCTATGATCGTATCGAAATCGATCCGTCCCCGATCCGTAACAAGATCAACGAGATCATCGGCACGTTTAAGAAGAAATTCGACGACCTGCAGATGCAGTATGATGAAGAGATGGAACGCGTCGAGGCGGGTGACGACGTCGATCCTGGCATCATCAAGTCGGTGAAGGTCTATATCGCCTCCAAGCGCAAGCTGTCGGTGGGTGACAAGATGGCCGGTCGCCACGGTAACAAGGGTGTCGTCGCGAAGATCGTGCCGGAAGAGGACATTCCGTTCCTCGCGGACGGTACTCCGGTGGACATCGTGCTGAACCCGCTGGGCGTGCCTTCACGCATGAACGTCGGACAGGTGTTGGAAACGCACTTGGGCTGGGCGGCGAAGCTGCTCGGTCTGAAGTACGCCACGCCGGTGTTCGACGGCATCAAGGAAAAGCAGATCCGGGGTTACCTGGAAGATGCGATCGAGCTGAAGAAGAAGTCGGGCGATCACGCCCAACTGGTCGGCGAGAACGGCAAGGCGACGTTGTATGACGGCCGCACCGGTGAAGCGTATGACCAGGAAGTGGTCGTGGGCTTCATTTACATGATGAAGCTGGGTCACTTGGTGGCGGACAAGATCCATGCCCGTGCCGTTGGACCTTACTCGCTCGTCACGCAGCAACCGCTGGGTGGTAAAGCGCAATACGGTGGCCAGCGCTTCGGCGAAATGGAAGTGTGGGCGATGGAAGCCTACGGTGCCGCTTACACGCTGCAGGAACTGCTCACCGTCAAGTCTGACGACGTGCAGGGCCGTACGCGGATCTACGAGAGCATTGTCAAGGGTGACAATTCACTGGAAGCCGGCGTGCCGGAATCGTTCAACGTCTTGGTCAAGGAAATGCAATCCTTGGGTCTGGACGTCAAGGTGGGCTACACGAACCCCGCTGACCAGCCGGAACAGACGGCGAACCTGGCAAACCTGTAATCTAAAGAATTGAGCGTATGATGAATCCGAAAGAATCCGCCCGCGAGTTGCTGGGCCTCGAGAAGGTCAATCTTGTCGATTACGTGTCCATCAGCGTGGCTTCCCCTGAGAACGTGCGCGCATGGTCCAAGGGTGAGGTGAAGAATCCGGAGACGATCAATTACCGGACCTTCAAGCCCGAAAAAGGCGGCCTGTTCTGCGAACGCATCTTCGGTCCGGTAAAGGACTGGGAATGCTCCTGCGGAAAGTACAAGCGCATCAAGCATCGCGGCGTCGTTTGCGACCGTTGCGGCGTGGAAGTGACCTTGTCCCGCGTGCGCCGTGAGCGCATGGGCCACATCGAGCTCGCTGTTCCCGTTTCGCATATCTGGTTCTTCAAGTGCATGCCCTCCCGCATCGGTCTGATGCTGGACATGACGGCGCGCAACTTGGAACGCGTGATCTATTACGAGGACTACCTCGTGATCGACGCCGGCACCACCCCGCTCAAGGGCCATCAGCTCCTGACGGAAAACGAATATCGCGAAGCCCGCGAAACCTACGGCGCTGATGCGTTCGTGGCCAAGATGGGTGCCGAAGCCGTGCGTGACGCACTGGCCCGCACGGACTTGGCCAAGAGCATCGAAGGTCTGCAACAGGCGATGACGGAAACGAAGTCGAAGCAGATCCGTAAGAAGCTCGCCAAGCGCATCAAGCTGTTCCAAGGCTTCCTGACCTCCAAGAGCCGTCCGGAATGGATGATCCTCACGGTGCTGCCGGTGATCCCACCGGACTTGCGCCCGCTGGTGCCTCTGGAAGGCGGCCGTTTTGCGACGTCCGACTTGAACGATTTGTACCGCCGCGTCATCAACCGCAACAACCGTCTCAAGACGTTGCTGCAGCTCAAGACGCCGGAAGTCATCATCCGCAACGAGAAGCGCATGCTGCAAGAGGCCGTGGACGCCTTGTTCGACAACGGCCGTCATGGTCGTGCCGTGACCGGCGCGGGCAACCGCCCGTTGAAGTCCCTCTCGGACATGCTGAAGGGCAAGTCCGGCCGCTTCCGTCAGAACTTGCTCGGTAAGCGCGTGGATTACTCCGGCCGTTCCGTGATCGTGATCGGTCCGGAGCTGAAGCTGCATCAATGCGGTCTGCCGAAGAAGATGGCGCTCGTGCTGTTTGAGCCGTTCATCATCCGCAAGCTGAAGGAACGTGGCTATGTGCACACGGTCCGCTCGGCCAAGAAGATGATCGAGCGCCAGACGCCCGAAGTGTGGGACATCCTGGACGAAGTGACCAAGGGGCACCCGGTTCTGCTGAACCGCGCTCCAACACTGCATCGTCTGTCCATCCAGGCATTCGAACCAACTTTGATCGAAGGCGAAGCGATCCGCATCCATCCGCTGGTTTGTACGGCGTATAACGCGGACTTCGACGGTGACCAGATGGCCGTGCACGTTCCTCTCTCGGTGGAAGCCCAGATGGAAGCGCGCCTGCTGATGATGGCTCCGTTGAACATCTTCAGCCCGTCCAGCGGCAAGCCGATCATGACGCCGACGCAGGACATCACGCTCGGTTGCTATTACCTGACCGCGGAACCCCGCGTGCACAAGGAAAACAACAAGCGCAAGCCGATGTTGTTCGGTTCCAAGGACGAAGTGCTCTTCGCCCATGCGGACGGCGTACTGCGCACGCATGACCGGGTGCAGTTGCTGAATCCGGACCGCAACAAGAAGACGGTGTATGGCGACCCGACGGCCAAGCTGCTCGAAACGACGGTCGGCCGCGTGATCTTCAGCGAGATCTGGCCCGCGGAACTGGGCTTTGCTAACTTCGCGGTCGGCAAGTCCAAGATCGGTGACCTGATCTGGCAATGCTATAAGAACTGCGGCCACGACAAGACCGTGGTGATGCTCGACCGCCTCAAGGAATTGGGCTTCCGCGAAGCTGCGAAATCCGGTTGTTCCATCGGTATTGATGACATGATCATCCCGAAGGAAAAGAACAAGGAGATCGACGACGCGCAGAAGCAGATCGGTGAAGTCGAGAAGCAGTATCGTCGTGGTGTCATCACCCCGGGTGAGCGCTACAACAAGATCATCGACATCTGGACACATTGTACTGACCAGATCTCGAACGTGATGCTCCGCACCTTGGAGAACAACCAGGGCAAGCGCGAATACAACCCCGTGTTCCTGATGGTGGATTCCGGCGCCCGTGGTAACAAGGCGCAGGTCCGTCAGCTCGCCGGTGTGCGTGGTCTGATGGCCAAGCCGTCCGGTGACATCATCGAGAAGCCGATTTTGTCGAACTTCCGCGAAGGTCTGTCAGTGCTCGAGTATTTCATCTCGACGCACGGTGCCCGTAAGGGTCTGGCGGATACGGCGCTGAAGACCGCCGACTCCGGTTACATGACCCGCAAGCTGGTGGATGTGGCGCAAGACGTCATCATCCAGCAGATCGATTGCGGCACGACCAACGGCATCTGGGTGCAGGCTGTTTACGAAGGCGAAGAAACCGTGGTGAAGCTGAGCGATCGTATCGTCGGCCGCGTGAGCGCGGAAGACGTCAATGATCCTTCCGCCCCGAAGGTATTCATCGTCCGGGCGAACGACGAGATCGACGAAGTCAAGGCGAAGGCCCTGGACAACGCCGGCCTGGATCGCATCAAGGTGCGCTCCGTGCTGACTTGCGAAGCCAAGCACGGCATCTGTGCCCACTGCTACGGCCGCAACCTGGCCACTGGCCAGCTGGTGAAACTGGGCGAGGCTGTCGGCATTGTGGCCGCACAGTCCATCGGTGAACCGGGCACGCAGTTGACGATGCGCACGTTCCATACGGGCGGCGTCGCGACCGGTAAGTTCAGCCAGCCGATCATCAAGGTGAAGTATGACGGCACGGTGAAATATCAGGAGATCCGCTCGGTGCAGCTCGAAGACGGCAACAACATCGTGCTGAACAAGAACGGCTCCATCGCCATCATCGGCGAAGACGGCCGCGAACTGGAAAGCTACAGCATCGTCATCGGTGCCGTCGTGTCCTTCAGCAATGGTGACACCATCAAGAAGGGTGACACGCTGGCGCTGTGGGATCCGTATAACGTGCCGATTCTGTCGGAAAAGGCCGGTATGGTGAAGTTCCACGACATCATCGAGGGTGTCACGATGAAGCAGGAAGTCGACGAGACGACGGGCCAGGAATCCATGGTGATCATCGATCACAAGGAAGATCTGCATCCGCAAGTCATCGTGACCGACAACAAGGGCGAGCCAGTGGCGCAGTATGCGATTCCTTCGGGAGCGCACATCGCGATCACGGAAGGCGACACCATTGTGGCCGGCAGTTTGCTCGCCAAGACGTCCCGCAAGACCTCGAAGACGAAGGACATCACCGGCGGTCTGCCGCGTGTGGCCGAACTCTTCGAAGCACGCCGTCCGAAAGACGCTGCGGAGATCTCGAAGATCGACGGTATCGTCGACTTCGGTCCGAGCGTGCGCGGCAAGCGCTGCATCGTCATCAAGGATGCTGTCACCGCACTGGAAGAGGAACACCTCATCCCGATCGGCAAGCACGTCATCGTGTTCAAGGGCGACTTCGTGAAGAAGGGCCAGCAATTGACCGATGGTCCGGTGGTGCCGCACGAAATCTTGGAGGTCTGCGGACCACAAGAGCTGCAGGAGCATTTGGTGAGCGAAGTGCAGGAAGTTTATCGTCTGCAAGGTGTGACGATCAATGACAAGCACATCGAGATCATCGTGCGCCAGATGTTGCGCAAGGTGCGCATCACGGAACCGGGCGATACCCAGTTCCTGTGGGGTGAGCAGATCGACCGGTTGATGTTTGAGGCCGAGAACGAACGCGTGGAGAAGATGGGTGGCAAGCCTGCGGAAGCGCAGCCGGTGCTGCTGGGCATCACCAAGGCGTCTCTGGAGACAGAATCGTTCCTGAGCGCGGCATCCTTCCAAGACACCACGCGCGTCCTCACCGAGGCCGCGACGATGGGCAAGAAGGACACGCTGCGTGGTTTCAAGGAAAACGTCATCATGGGCCATATCATCCCGGCCGGTTCAGGCTTCGACCTGCACCGCAAGATGATCCTCAAGCCGCTGGTGGAGCTCCCACCGGTGGAAGAAACGCCGCTGGAGGAGGAACAACCCCTGGCGAGCTAAAGAATGTGGGAGGGGAATCCCGGTGTTTTTGCCGGGATTTCCTTTCAAAACCAAGATTAGTGAAAAATATCCAAAAATTTTTCAAATACTAGTTGCAACCGAAAACTGTTTTGCTAACCTCCGCACTCCGTTTCCCAGCAGGGTTCGGAAAGTGCAATAGATAGGATCTACGGAATGCCGACGATCAATCAACTGGTCCGAAAAGGACGCAATAAGCTGAAGTACAAGTCGAAGTCACCGGCTTTGGAGAACTCGCCGTTTCGGCGTGGTGTCTGCCTGCAGGTGATGACCCGCACGCCCAAAAAGCCGAATTCGGCGATGCGGAAGGTGGCCAAAGTGCGCCTGACTAATGGATATGAAGTGATCGCCTACATTCCGGATGAAGGCCATAACTTGCAAGAGCACTCGATCGTGCTGGTTCGCGGCGGCCGTGTGAAAGACTTGCCGGGTGTGCGTTACCATATCGTGCGCGGCACGTTGGATGCCAGCGGCGTGGAAAAGCGCCGGGTGAGCCGTTCCAAATATGGTGTCAAGCGCCCGAAGGCGCCGAAACCGGCAGCGAAGTAATTAAGGAAATTTTTGTATGTCACGTCGTCGTCGTGCAGTTAAAC
>JAJNBN010000094.1 GCA_021156225.1 Verrucomicrobiota bacterium
ATGCGCACATATTTTCCGGTCAGCTTGGAGAATTCCACCCCATCGGTCTCGATGTTCGAGCGCACCACGCCGGGCGCAATGCTCTCCAACCCCAAGATAGTCGCATGCTCCGCGATCTGCTCCCGCTCGATCAAGGTCACCTGCCGCCGTGTGGGCCGGCCAAAATACCGTTTATTGCCCGCAATCCCTTTGCCCGCGACCAGTTCCATGCTCCAGACGTTCACCATCTGCCCGTCGGATTCCGCACTATGCAGATGCAACGAAGCCACCCGGCCAAGAATTTTCGCATCATCACTTAGCATTTTTTGTCTTTTGCGCTGCTGGTGTCACTTTGACGATCCGATTTGGTCATTGGTTCATATTACAGACGGGTTTTCTTTTCCTTTCCTCTCGGAAAACCGAACTTCGGCTTCGATGCTTGCCCTCAAAGGGTCCCTTCCTATAATTCGCCCCATGCTGGATATCAAACTGGTTCGCGAGAAGACAGACTATGTCCGCGAACGGCTGTCCACTCGAGGATCGGGGGACGAAAACAAGATTTCGGAACTGCTGCAGCTCGATGAGCAACGCCGCAAGCTGGTGAGTGAAACAGAGACGCTGAAGTCTCTGCGCAATCGCGTCTCCAAAGAGATCGGTGCCCTCATGGGCCAGAAGAAGCTCGAGGAAGCCGAAGCCAAGAAGGCGGAGACGCGCAATCTCGGCGACCAGATCACCGCGCTCGACAAGCAAGTGGCCGAGGTGGAACAGAAGCGCGACGACCTCCAGCTCACCATCCCGAACGTGCCGCATGAATCGGTGGTCGTGGGCAAAACTGCGGCGGACAATCCCGTAGTTCGCGAATACGGCAGCAAACCCGAGTTCGCCTTCAAGCCCAAGACGCACATCGAGATCGCCGAGGCCAGCAAGCTCATCGATTTCAACCGTGGCGCGAAGCTCTCTGGCAGCGGCTTCCTGCTCTACACGAACTGGGGCGCCCGTCTGGAACGCGCGTTGATCAATTTCCTCCTCGACCTGCACACGACCGAGCACGGCTACACCGAGGTCGCACCGCCGTACATCATCAACAAGGAATGTATGGTCGGCGTCGGCCAGTTCCCGAAGTTCATGGACCAGGCCTACGCGGTCATGAAAGGGACGGATACGGAATCGCCCGCGCAATACCTGTTGCCCACTGCCGAGGCACCCGTGGCCAACATCCATCGCGATGAATTGTTGAAGGCTGAGCAATTGCCCATCTTCTACTGCGCCTACAGCCCGTGCTTCCGTGCAGAAGCCGGTGCGGCTGGTGTGGGCACGCGCGGCATGATCCGTGTGCACCAGTTCGACAAGGTAGAACTGATTAAGATCGTCCGCCCGGAAGACGGTTACGCCGAGCACGAGAAGATGGTCGCGAACGCCGAGAAAGTGCTGCAACTCCTCGAACTGCATTACCACACCATCATGCTCTGCACCGGCGACATGGGCTTTGCCAGTGCCAAGACGTATGACATCGAAGTCTGGGCACCGGGGCAGGGGCAGTATCTCGAAGTGTCCAGTTGCTCGAATTGCGAAGACTTCCAGTCCCGCCGCATGGGCATGCGCTACAAGGATGAGAAGGGCGAGAACCGGTTCCCGCATATCCTCAACGGCAGCGGCACTGCGCTGGCCCGTCTCTTCGTCGCCTTGGTGGAGACCCACCAGCAAGCGGATGGCTCCATCCGCATTCCTGCACCGCTGCAACCGTATCTCAAAGCGGATAAAATACCTGGATGAAAATCTTGCTCGCGAGCAGCGAAGTCCACCCGTACTCCAAGACGGGTGGCCTCGCGGACATGGTCGCCGCCCTGGCCAAAACGCTGGCGCGCCAGGGCCATCAAGTCGGGCTCGTGACGCCGCTGTATCGGGGCATCGCCGAGAAGCACAAGGGGCTGCGGCCTTTCGATTGGAAGCTCGACCTTCAGCTCGGTGATCATGTGGTCTCCGGCAGCGTGCAAGTGCTCCAGCCGGAACCGAACCTCACCATCTATTTCATCGACCAGCCCGCTTTCTACCAGCGGGCTTCGTTGTATCAGGAGAACGGCCACGATTTCGCGGATAACGACGAACGTTTCATCTTTTTCAGCAAGGCCGTCGTCAACCTTGCGCTCTATCTGCCGTGGCAGCCGGAAATCGTCCACGTCCACGACTGGCAGGTCGGCCTTGTGCCCTTGCTCCTGCAAACAGAAGCGGCGAAGCTGGGGAAAGGCAAGCCGCCCATCACCTGCCTCTCGATCCATAACCTCGCCTACCAAGGCGTGTTCCCGGCCGCGTCGTTCTGGCTTACCAACGCACCCTTCGCCTATTTCAACGAGAATGGTGCGGAGTTCTGGGGCTCGTTGAATTGTCTGAAAGCCGCCATCGCTTTTTCGGATTACATCACCACTGTCAGCCCGCGCTACGCCCGCGAGATCACCACGGAAGAATTCGGCTGCGGTCTTGATGGTCTGCTCCGCTCCCGTCAGGACCGCCTCATCGGCATTCTGAACGGTGTCGATTACGACGAGTGGAACACGACGAACAATCCCGCCTTGGTCGCGCACTTTTCCGCGGAAGAACTGGAAGCCAAGACCGCGAACAAGCTCGCGCTGCAAGAACAGCTCGGACTGCCCGTGCGTGCGGATGTGCCCATGTTCGGCACCGTATCGCGATTGGCTGATCAAAAGGGCATGGATATTCAGCTCGGTGCGCTCGAAGAGATGCTCGCCGCGGATTTGCAATTCGTCCTCCTCGGCAGTGGCAGTGTCCAGATGGAGAATGCCTTTCGCGATCTGGCCAAGCGCCATGCGGGCAAGGTCGGCATCAAGATCGGTTACGACCACGTCCTCGCGCATCGTATCGAGGCCGCGTGTGATTTCTTCCTGATGCCCTCAAAGTTCGAGCCCTGTGGCCTGAACCAGATGTACAGCCTGCGCTACGGCACAATTCCAGTAGTGCGCGCAGTAGGCGGTCTGGACGACTCCGTCATTGATCCGACCGAATCCAGTGAAGAGGCCAACGGCATCAAGCTCCACGAATATTCCATCCGTGCGCTGGCCAAGGCCATCCGCAAGGCGCTGATTCTTTACAAAGATCCCGAAGTGCTCGCGCACTTCCGCCAGAACGCGATGAACGCTAATTTCTCGTGGGACCGGACGGCGGAGGAGTATGTGGCGGTATATCAGGCGGCGATGAAACCCAGCCTCTAAGGCGTAGGAGTTTTGATAGGCGGTTGCAGCCATTCGACCAGATTGAATTCTAATTTGGTTATTTCCGTGGCCGGGTTAAGTTTCTTGGCAACGCGCACCACTTGCAAAGCCTCTGCACCCCGGTTCATAGACGTGAGCAAGGATGTGTATCGGAAAACTGCCTCTGGGGACGACGGGTTCAAGGCAAAGGCTTGGCGATAAGCAAAGTCGGCTTCCTTGATGTAACGTTGCTGCTCCGCTGCCAAACGGTTCATTTCCGGCTGTTGCTTGCGGCTTTCTTCCGGCGGCAGTGCCAGGATGCGCTTCATTTGTTCCGCACAATCATTGATGCGCCAGACATACACCCCTGCGATTGCCGAACGGGCCTTGGACCATGCTAAGGCCGCCGATTGGTATGCCGGAACTTTCTGCCAGAAGGTGGCCATACGGGTGAAATCGGTGTCGCCAGCAAAACCGCGAAAGTCCTGCCGCACATAAACTTTCTCCGCGAATTCGCAGATCTCCGCGACAGTGGTTTCTTCCTTAAGCCAATCACCGATGAACGGGGTGATCCGTTTGTTCCAGTAATCACGATCCCGTTTAATGATTTCTGGGGACAACGTAGCCAGCTTTTCCCGGTTGATTTTCAGAATCGGTCCATGTGGTTCTGCATGCGGATACACCCAATTGACGGGAAAGCCTTCGCAGACGTAGATTTGGTGTTGAGGATTTTGCTGAAAGATTTTCTTGGAGAGCAGGCTATTGATGGCCACCACTGAAGTTAGACCCGAAACGGATACCATGGGTCCATCCTGCTTTACATCTTCGCCCGCTTGCAACTGACCTGATTGCATGCGTTTGATGGCATCTTGGATATAATCATCAAACGCTTCTTTGGAATCTTGTAATGTTGGGAGCTGGATTTGTGTGCCAAACATGCTGTGGAGGTAGGAGAGATATAGGCTGTCCGCCAAGGCGTTCTGGGTAAGCACAAAGAAAGGATCACCCTTGGTGTGATCCCGGCAAAGCGCCGTGGGCACGAATCGTCCTGTATCCGTATCTCCGAAGTAGATGCTGCCGGGCGGCACAATGCGCATCACTTCCTCGCCGAAGGCCAGAGCGAGTTTAGAATCCGGTTGGGTGCATTGCAGATAGAAGCGATCCGTTTCGTTGATGGGAGTCCACGCCATCGTCTGCATCCGATCATCATAGCTTTTATTTCCGTCGAACTGATAGCAACGGCTGGCCATCTTGGCGTAGAGATTCGTTACCGTGGCCCAATCGCCTTTCTTGCCCGCCTCAAAGTAAGGCCAGATTTCCGGTGGCAGTTCGCGATTCTCCTGACTGACAAGCTGCCGGGCTTGCGCCTCCTTGGCGTGGAAGAAAGCCTTTATCTGCGGTTCGTTTTCAGGGCGCTGCAGAAGCGATGGTTCGCGTGTGCAGCCCAATAAAAACAAACCGGTCACAAGCCCGGCAGCCAGCAGCAGGAGGGAGTGATTTCGTTTTTCTCCCATGGTGTTGTTTGCTGGTTTTCATGAGATAGACACCAGCCGGGAGAAATTTGTATGGCGGTTTGAAATTAAATGGAACGCGGCTGTGTTCCGCGATAGCGGAACCAGCCGCAGCAGCCGGAATAGACGGAGGCCGTGAAATGATTGGAAGCGCTGCGGCTGGTCCTCCGAGGACACAGCCGCGGTCCACTACAGCTCCAGCGTAGCCATCCACGCCGTGTCGCCGAACTTGCCGCGGAATTCTTCGACCACCGCGTCCGCCGCCGCCTTGTTTTCAAACACGGCGAACGTGGTGGAGCCGCTGCCGGACATCATGGCGCGCAAGGCTCCCCGCGCTTCGAGGAATTCCTGATAGAGTTTCAGGATGGGATGCTTCTCCAGCACAGGCGCTTCGAGCGAGTTGTAGAACTGCTTCACGGAGGCTTGGGTGTCGGCCGTGTTCAACGCATTCACTAATTCTTGTGAGCGACCAGCGCGACCATTCAAGTCTTCCGGAAAGCGGGCGAGATTCTGGTAAGCCCAAGCGGTGGAAACACCAAAGCCAGGATGGATCAGCAACAAGCCGCAGCCCTTAAGGGCCCGGAAGGGTGGCAAGGTCTGCACTTTCTCACCGCGACCGACGGCGAGGGCCGGACCTTTCTGAAGGAAGAACGGCACGTCTGAACCCAGCGCGGCGGCGATATCGTACAAACGGTTCTCGGGCAGGCGTTGGCCGAAGAGTTCGTTCATGCCCAGCAGTGTGATGGCGGCATTGCCGCTACCACCGCCCAGACCGGCGGCCATGGGGATGCGCTTCTCCAAGTGGATCTTCACGCCATCGACCATCTTCGCGTTCGTCAGGAAGGCGGAGGCGGCGCGGTGGACCAGGTTGCTGGCATCCACGGGCAGGCGCGGGTCACTGCACGTGAGGGTCACACCCCGGCCGCTGCGCTCGAAGGTGAGGGTGTCATGGAGCGGGATGGGAAGCATCACCGTCTCCAGTTCGTGAAAGCCATCCTGGCGCTTGCCCAAGATGTTCAGAATCAGGTTGACCTTGCAGTGCGATTGATATGTCAGTGGCATCTCGCGATAAATAAAAACGGCGCCAACAAGCAAATGTTGGCGCCGCCTGTTTGAAAAGCTTTTTTAGTAATCAAAGATGTGGAAACGGCTGCCCGGGATCATCGGGAAGGCGTCACCCGCGCTGAAACCGATCTGCGTGTCCGTGGCGAAGATGCTGTCCGAAACCAGACCGGGCTTGAAATTCGTCGGATAAGCGGGATCGACCGTCATGAAATCGATGGAGAACACCTGCTTGGGCTGGTAGGGCCCGCCGATGTAGATGTCTTCGCCGCCCTTGCTGTGCTTCATGTAGAAGGCATCGTAAGTGGGCGTGGGGAAGGGGAAGGTGACGATCTCAGCGACACCCAGCACCGTGCGGGTCACGCTGCGGTTGATACCTTTGATGAAGCCGGCGGTGTAAGCCTGATCGGGTCCATACCACATGGCGGTCTGCTCCATGGAGCGGCGGAGGTCACCGAGACGGGCGAATTCCGTGGCATTATTGATGCCGCGACCGAGCTTGTGAGAAGGGCCAGCGCAGCCGGTGGTCAGAGTCACTGCCACAGCCGCCGAAAACATCAGGGCCAAAGATTTGCGCATAGGTTAGTCAGCGAGATTTCGAATTGAACTTATTCAACTTATCACAAACTTGTAAAGCAGCAATTCGCAAGTGTTTGGGAAACGGATTGACCGGTACGGCAAGGTGGCGTTTTCTGGGTGACCAAAAGGTTCAATATGTTGATCGTTCACGTCCATGTCCATGTGAAGCCGGAATCGGTGGAAGCCTTCAAGCTGGCCAGCTTGGAGAATGCCCAACTGAGTGTGCAGGAGCCGGGGATAGCCCGTTTCGACGTCGTCCAGCAGCAGGATAATCCCTCGAAGTTCGTGCTGGTGGAGGTCTATCGCAATCCTGAGGCGCCCGCCAAGCACAAGGAGACTAAGCACTACGCCAAATGGCGCGATACGGTGGCCGAGATGATGGCGGAGCCCCGCACGAGCGTGAAATACAGCAATGTATTCCCGGAAGATGCTGGCTGGTAACCAGTTATGACGCGATTCGAATTTGCCACGGCCACCCGGATTGTCTTTGGTGCCGGAACTTTAACCGAGACGGCCAAGGCGGCGCAGGGATTTGGGCGGAGAGTATTCGTGGTGACGGGTGGCAACGTTGCGCGGGCGGAAAGATTGCTCGGGCTGCTGAAGAAAGCGGGTTTGGAAGTGGTGACTGCTTCTGTGATAGGCGAGCCGACGACAGAATCCGTGCAAGCTCTCACGGCTCAAGCGAAAGCGGAGCGGTGTGACGTGGTGATCGGGTTCGGGGGCGGGAGTGTCATTGATGCGGCGAAGGCGGTGAGTGGCCTGCTGACGAATGAAGGGGATTTGTTCGATTACCTCGAAGTCATCGGCAAGGCGCAGCCTCTGAAAAATCCAGCAGCTCCTTACATCGCGATACCGACCACAGCCGGCACGGGAGCGGAGGTGACGCGCAATGCGGTGCTCGGCTCCAAGGAGCAGCGCGTGAAGGTGAGCCTGCGCAGTCCGCTGATGCTGCCGCGTCTGGCGATAGTGGACCCGGAGTTGACGTATAATCTGCCACCGGACGTGACAGCTTACACGGGGCTGGATGCATTGACGCAGGTGATAGAACCGTATGTGTGCACCCGTGCAAATCCGATGACGGATGGTTGGTGTGTGGAAGGAATTCGGCGCGCGGCCAAGTCTTTGCGTAAGGTGGTAGAGCAAGGGAAGGACGTTGAGGCGCGTGAGGACATGGCGGTGACGAGTTTGTTCGGCGGATTGGCGCTGGCGAATGCCGGCCTGGGCGCAGTGCATGGATTCGCCGCGCCGTTTGGCGGGATGTTTCCCGCACCACATGGAGCGGTGTGTGCAGCGTTGCTGCCATACGTGATGGCGGCGAACATCAAGACGTTGCGAGAGAGTGCACCCGGTAGTGACGCACTGGTGCGCTATGAGGAAATCGGGCGATTGCTCACGGGCAAAGCACAGGGAACAACTGAGGATGGGGTGCAATGGGTGGCGCAGTTGGTGAAGGATTTACAGGTGCCGAAGCTGTCCAAGTATGGTTGCGAGGAAAAGGATGTGGCAGAGGTCGTCGAGAAAGCGTCGAAGGCGAGCAGCATGAAAGCGAATCCGGTGGAACTCAGCAAAGATGAATTAACAGCCGTGTTGCAAGCCGCGCTGTAGGTCCTAACCCAAGCTCGCCCGTATCCCCGCAAAGATCGATTTCCCCGTCTCCACCGTCACCGGCTTTTTCGATTTCTCGCTCATATGTTCCACGAGCGTTTCGGGAATCTCCTTCAAGAACGACGATGGATGGCATGCCATCGGTGTGCCGTACCTCATGCGGGCGTCGCAATGGCTCACCATGAGGGTTTCTTGCGCGCGTGTGATGGCCACGTAGAAGAGGCGGCGCTCTTCATCCAACGTGCCTTCCACTTTGCTCCGGGAGTGTGGGAGCAGACCTTCTTCCAATCCGATGATGAACACGTGCGGATACTCCAGGCCCTTGCAGCTATGCATCGTGATGAGCGTCACCGCATCGCCCTTCACTTCCTTGTCCTCAGCGCGCTCGGTATCCAGTGTCATCTCTTCCATGAACTCCACGAGGCGGTCTTGCGGCATGGGTGTCCCGCCGGGAGTCGTGTCCAGCTGGGCGACGAGTTCGCTGATGTTTTTCACGCGATTCTCCGCCGTCTCCGGATCTTTCTCTGACTTGCGCAAGTCATCCAGGTAACCCGTTTCCGTCAGGAAATTATTCGCCCAGGCACTTAGCGAAAGCGTCTCCTGCGCTTCCAGCGGCGCACGTATCTTTTCGATGAACGCGAGGAATTCCTGGATGCTTTCCTTGATGCGCGTGAGGAAGGAGTCCTGCACATCCGTATGGCGCATGGCCGCATAAACCGAGCAGCCTCGCTCATGGCTCATCTCCAGCAGGCGTTGCATCGTCGTATCGCTCAAGCCACGTGCCGGCGTGTTCGCGATGCGCAGCAGGCTGATGTCATCGTGTGGATTCAGGAACGTCTTGATATACGCCATGAAGTCCTTGATCTCGCGGCGGTCAAAGAAGCTCTGCCCGCCGATCAAGTGGTAGCGCACTCCCGCTTTGCGCAAGGCCGTCTCGATCGGACGCGCTTGGATATTTGTGCGGAACAGGATCGCGTGATGCACCCAAGGAATCTGGCGCGTCATGCGGTTGAACTCGATCGTCTGAACGATTTCGCGTGCCTCGTCCTCGTCCTTTGGATACTTGGCGATGGTGATCTTCTCGCCTTGGCCTTTTGTGGACCACAGATGTTTGCCGCGCCGTTGCGAGTTGTTCTTGATGACGGCATTGGCCGCTTCGAGAATCGTGTTCGTGGAGCGATAATTCTGTTCCAGCTTCACCACTTTCACCTCAGGGAAATGCTTTTCGAGGTTCAGCAGGTTCGCGACTTCCGCGCCACGCCATCCGTAAATGCTCTGGTCATCATCACCCACCACGCAGAAGTTCCGGTGCTCCTTCGTGAGGTAATGGATGAGCTGGAACTGGACGGCGTTCGTGTCCTGATACTCGTCCACCATCACGTATTTAT
>JAJNBN010000095.1 GCA_021156225.1 Verrucomicrobiota bacterium
ATCGCAATTATGAAATCGATGTTCGGAAAAATCCTCGGCGGTGTGGCCGCCACGATGATCGCGTTCAGCGCGTCAGCGGCGGATACGGTGAAAGTGGGCATCCTCCACTCTCTGTCTGGCACGATGGCGATCAGCGAAACGTCCCTGAAAGACGTGCTGCTGTTCACCTTCGACGAAATCAACAAGGCGGGCGGCGTGAAAGTGGGCGGCAAGCCCTACATGATCGAACCCGTCGTGGTTGACCCGGCCTCCAACTGGCCGCTCTTCGCGGAAAAAGCCAAGCAGTTGCTCGAACAGGACAAAGTGTCCGTCGTGTTCGGCTGCTGGACCTCGGTGAGCCGCAAGTCGGTGCTGCCCGTGTTCGAACAGGCCAACGGCCTGCTCTTCTACCCGGTGCAGTATGAAGGCGAAGAGCTCTCCAAGAACATCTTCTACACCGCTGAAGCTGTGAACCAGCAGGCCATCCCGGCTGTTGATTACATGCTCGGTGAAGGCAAAAAGAAGTTCTATCTGTTGGGCTCTGACTACGTCTATCCCCGCACGACGAACAAGATCCTCAAGCAATATCTGAAGCTCAAGGGCATCCCTGACTCGGATATCGAAGAGATCTACACGCCGTTCGGCCACACCGACTACCAGACCATCGTCGCCTCCATCAAGAAGTTCTCCGCCGGTGGCAAAGCCACGGTGATCAGCACCTTGAACGGTGACACGAACGTTCCTTTCTTCAAGGAATTCGCCAACGCCGGTCTGACCTCCGAAAACTGCCCGGTGGTTTCGTTCTCCATCTCGGAAGACGAATTCCGCGGTCTGCCTGCGAAGGAACTCGCCGGCCACCTCGGCTGCTGGACGTACTTCATGTCCATCAAGTCTCCGGAGAACGCCAAGTTCACGAAGGACTTCCTGACCTGGATCAAGGCTCCGACCGTCACCGGCTCGAGCTACAAGGTTTCGGGCATCGATGCCAAGGGCCGCGTCACCTGCAGCCCGATGAACCTCTCCCGCATGGGTGTTTACCTCTGGAAGCAAGCCGTCGAGAAGGCGGACAGCTTCGAAGTGGACAAAGTGCGTCCGGCTTTGATCGGCCAGAAGTTCAAGGGACCGGCTGGTGAAGTGACGATGCAGGCGAACCACCACTTGGTGAACAACGTGTTCATCGGTGAGACCCTGCCGACCGGCCAGTTCAAGATCATCAAGACGTTCAACGGCGTAGCCGCTGAACCCTTCAGCGAGAAGTTCCTGAAGTAAGCAGGTAGTGTTGTTAGTTCCCCGGGGGAACGGGCTGGTGCAGGCCCGTTCCCCCAACTCAATGTAAAATGATACGATTCTTTCGTTCCTTTCTGGCGGGGTTTCTTCTCCTCGCCGCAATTTCCCAAGCCTCGGCTGCTTCCAATGCCCGGAACGATCTGGTGGCAGCCATCTTAAGTGAAGATGTCGCCCAGCAGACGGAGATGATCAAGAAGCTGGCGGAGACGAATGAACCGATCGTGGTCCAGGTCCTTTCGGCATGGCGTCTGAGCGGCGTCTATATCCACGAGGCCGATGACAAGAAGATACCTTTTTTGCTGGATGCCCAATTGAACAGCGACGGAGCGGCCAAGGGCGCCCGCATAGCGGACGGAGAATTTCTGAAGGATGCCGATGGCAAGCCTATCTGGTTCAGCCAGTCGGATCTGACGGCGGCGGATACGAATTCCAAGCTGCGCAAGACGATCAAGACCACGCTCGATTTCTTTTCTCTCGCTGACCCCAATCTCAAGGTGCGCCGTGATGCCACCATCAAGCTGGGGCAGGAGCAGAATCTGGACTATATCCCGAATTTTGAAGCCAAGCTGGCGAAAGAGACGGACAAAGAAACCATCCGGGCGTTGAAAGAGGCAATCTCGCTTACGCAACTGACGGATGAGAAAAAGGAGACCCGCATCGCGGCGTTGAAACAACTCGGAGACTCGAAGTCCATCAACTCGATGAACTTTCTCCAAGACTTTCTGAAGAAAGCCAAGGCTGATACGAAGACTTACTCGGCAGAAGAGATCCGCCAGACGGAAGCCACGATCGACACGATCGAGAAATACATGGCGGTGGGGAATTTTGTAGGCACTAGTTTTCGTGGCTTGAGCACTGCGGCCGTCCTGTTGATCGCGGCATTGGGACTAGCGATCACCTTTGGTTTGATGGGCGTGATCAACATGGCGCACGGGGAGATCATGGCCGTGGGCGCCTACACGGCATACGTGACGCAGAATCTTTTCAAGGAATGGTTTGGCGCCACCGGCGGCAAGTTCGACATGTATTTTATCGTGGCATTGGTGATGTCTTTCCTCACGGCGGCAGCGGCAGGATTGATACTGGAACGGGGCATCATCCGCTTTTTGTACAAGCGTCCGCTGGAATCCCTGCTGGCGACGTGGGGTGTGAGCCTGGTGTTGCAGCAGATTTTCCGCAGCACCTTTGGTGCGGCGAATGTGCAAGTGGGTTCGCCGAGCTGGCTCAGCGGAAGTTATGTGATCCAAGACGTGCTGTTCGCCTATAACCGCATATTCGTGATCGTTTTCGCGGTGTTGATCGTTTATGGCACCTACCTCCTGCTCACCAAAACGTCGTTGGGTTTGCAGATCCGGGCGGTGATGCAGAACCGCAATATGGCCGCCTGCATGGGGGTGCGCACCGATCGCGTGAACATGATGACGTTCGCCTTCGGGTCCGGCCTGGCGGGCATGGCGGGCGCGTGCATGTCCCAGCTCGCGAACGTGGGGCCGAGCCTCGGGCAGAACTACATCGTGGATTGTTTCATGATCGTGGTCTTGGGCGGCGTGGGCAGCCTGGGTGGCACCGTATCTGCTTCCTTGGGCGTCGGCGTGACGAATCAAGTTTTGGAACCCTGGCTGGGGGCGGTACTGGGCAAGATCATCGTGCTGGGCGGCATCATCCTGTTCCTGCAATGGCGTCCGGCGGGCCTCTTTGCCACCAAGAGCCGCAGTCTCGATGGTTGATGCGGGGGCGGATTCGAACAGTTTAGCAGTATTTTTACATGACTCGTTTTTTGAACAAAAAGGAAGCGCTAATACTGGCGGCGGTTTCATTCCTGATCTTGGTGGTGCTGCCGTGTCTGAACGCGTTTTTGCCGAAGGAGAGTTTTTTCCACATCAGTGATTTTACCATCACGGTGTATGGGAAATATCTCTGCTATGCGGTGCTGGCGCTGGGAGTGAATCTTCTCTGGGGTTACACGGGATTGTTGAGCTTGGGGCAGTGCCTGTTCTTTGCGTTGGGCGGTTATGCGCTCGGCATGCATTTGATGCTGATGATCGGCAAGCTGGGCCAGTATCAAAAGGACATCCCGGATTTCATGGTGTTCCTGGAATTCGAGACGAAGTATCCAGAGACGGGCGGCTTGCCCCGGCACTGGATACCTTTTCGCAGCCCGTGGTTCGCGCTGCTGATGGTGGTCGTGGTGCCGGCGTTGGTGGCATACATCTTCGGCTTCCTCGCGTTCCGTTCGCGCATCAAGGGCGTTTATTTCTCCATCTTGAGCCAGGCGCTGACGTATGCGGCGTGCCTGATGTTCTTCCGTAACGATTTCACTTTTGGCGGCAACAACGGGCTGACGGATTTTAAGTTCATCTTCGGCCATGAGATCAACACGGCGGGGACGAAGCGCTGGCTTTACATCGCTTCAGGCATCCTGCTGTTGAGCGTGTATTTGTTATGCCGGTGGCTGACGTCCACGAAGTTCGGTCTCATCCAGCGCGCCATCCGGGATTCAGAGAATCGCGTGTTGTTCTCCGGTTATGCCACGGCGCATTTCAAGCTGTTCGTGTTCGTGCTTTCGGCGGTGATCTGCGCGGTGGGCGGGGCGCTGTATGTGCCGCAGGTGGGTATTATCAATCCGAGTGAAATGGGCACGGAGAAGTCACTTGAGGCTGTCGTGTGGTGCGCCGTAGGGGGACGCGGCACGTTGATCGGGCCGATCATCGGGGCGATCAGTGTGAACGCGATGAAGAGCTGGGCGACGCGGGCGTTCGCCGAGCAATGGCTCTTCATGCTGGGCGGCATGTTCATTCTCGCGGTGCTGTTCATGCCCAATGGCATTGTCGGGCTGCCCGCACAGTTGAAGGCATTGAAGGAGCGTTTTTCCAAACGCAAGAACGGGGAAGAGACGCCACCGGCTACGCCTTTGGAAACACCCGGCGTCAAGACAGCAGAGTGATTTAGCATCCAGGCCATGACACAGAAAAAAGAATTCATTCTCACGCTGGAAGGCGTGAACAAGACGTTTGACGGCTTCAAGGCCATCAACGATCTCAACCTCTACATGGATGAGGGCGAGTTGCGGGTGATCATCGGGCCGAACGGCGCGGGCAAGAGCACGATGCTGGACATCATCACGGGCCGCACGCAACCAGACACAGGCAAGGTGGAGTTCGGTTTGAAGACGGATCTGACGGAGTTGAACGAATATCAGATCAACCGCCTGGGCATCGGACGCAAATTTCAAACGCCATCCGTTTACGTGGATCACACGGTGCTGGAGAACATCTGGCTCTCGCTGGAAGGCACGCGGAGTGTGTGGTCTACGTTGTTCGCCAAGATCGGTTCGACCCAGCGGGATCGCATCCAGGAAGTGCTGAAGACCATCGGCCTGACGGAGCGGGCGAATGTGAAGGCGGGGACGCTTTCACACGGGCAGAAGCAGTGGCTGGAGATCGGCATGTTGCTGGCGCAGAACCCGAAGCTCCTGCTCGTCGATGAACCCGCTGCCGGCATGACGGATGAGGAAACGGCCAAGACGGGCGAGTTGCTGATGAGCTTGGCGGGCAAGCACAGCATTGTAGTGATCGAGCATGACATGGTGTTCGTGCGGCAGATCGCCCGCAAGGTGACGGTGCTGCATCAGGGCCATGTCTTGTGCGAAGGGTCAGTGGATGAAGTGCAGAATGATGAGCGCGTGATCGAGGTCTATCTCGGCCGCAAAAAGAAACATTAAGATGCTTTCCGTATCCAACATCTCCGTCTCGTATGACGGCTCGCGCATTTTGCGCAACGTGGATTTCACCCTGCCCAAGAACAAGCTGCTGTGCCTCATGGGCCGCAACGGCGTAGGCAAGAGCACAACGCTCAAGACAATCGTGGGATTGCTCAAGCCGGACGAAGGCTCCGTGAAGCTGGACGGGCAGGAGATGGTGGGGACGAAGCCAGACCAGCGTTCGCGCATGGGCGTCGGTTATGTACCGCAAGGGCGAGATATTTTTCCGAACCTGACCGTGTGGGAGAATTTGAAGATCAGCCTGGTGGTTCATGGGAAGAAAGAGGGCGAGCAAGTGGATCGGATCTTTGAACTGTTCCCGGTCTTGAAAGAGATGTTGAAGCGCAAGGGCGGGGTGTTGAGCGGCGGGCAGCAGCAACAACTGGCGATTGCCCGGGCGGTGTTGACGGAGCCGAAGGTGCTGATTTTGGATGAGCCGACGGAGGGGATTCAGCCCAATATCATTGATCAGATCGGCGATACGCTCCAGTTGATCAAGAAGGAGGGGAAGATCAGCATTTTGCTGGTGGAACAGTATCTCGATTTTTGCCTCGCGGTGGCGGATAATTTTTGCATCATGGACCGCGGATCGATCGTAGCCAGCGGAGGAATCTCCGACCTGAACGACCAACTCGTCCGCCAATACTTGACTGTCTGATATGAATGCCATGCGTCTGGTAAAACGTCTTGCCGGTTCTGTCGCTTTGTTCGTGAGTGCCTTGCTGCCGATGGCGGCCTCGGCGCATCCGGGACATGATCTCTCGCAGGCGAGCGCCAAGCACATCCTCACCAGCCCGTATCACATCATGGTGCTGGCCTTGGCTGGGGCGGCGTGCTGGTTCGCGGGTACGCAGGTGCAACGCCGCATTCCGGCGCGGGTCTTGTCTACCTTGGGCCTCGTCATGCTGGTGGGAGCGATAGTTCTCTGGGGCAAGAGCCTTTAAAATGGTTTCACTGGCCCAGGCAAACCTGCCCCGGTCGAATTCGGCCGGTCACGCGGGTTTACGGGTCAGCCTGGTGGCGGGGGAAAGTGCCGTTACCGAATGCTGGGCGGCGAGCCCGCTCAAACTTCTCGCCCCCCGTTCGCGCGGTCCCAGTGTGTGGGCGTATGTCAGCAGTTTTGGTGGTGGTCTGGTGGCGGGTGACGAGACCAAACTGACCTTGGATGTCGAAGCGGGGACGACTTGTTTTCTCAGCACGCAGGCTTCCACGAAGGTTTATCGCAATCCCCGTTTGCTTCCTTGTCAGCACAAGCTGCGGGCGGAAGTGGGCAAGGGTGCATTGCTGGTGCTGGCGCCAGACCCGGTCCAGTGTTTTGCACAGGCGATCTACGAACAGAAACAGGAGTTTCATCTGGCTGACGATGCGGGGTTGGTGCTGGTGGACTGGTTGTGTTCGGGAAGGGCGGCACGCGGGGAACGATGGGAGTTCACGCGTTACCAGAGCCGCAATGAAGTTTTTCAAGCGGGCAAGCGGGTGATGCTGGATGCACTGCGGCTGGCGGGTGAAGAGGGCACGGAAGATTTGCTAAGGCAGATGGGGCGGTTCCACTGCCTGGCGACGGTGGCGGTGGTGGGGCCGAAGCTGCAAGGCTTTGCGCAGAAGTTGCTGGCCGAGGTGGCGGAGGAGCCAGTGACGAAGCGAAACGATTTTGTGATCAGTGCGAGTCCGGTGGCCGATGGGGTTTTATTGCGGCTGGCGGGGATCAGCACGGAACAGGTGGGCCGGGAGATCGCGCGGCGGCTGGAGTTCGTGAGCCCGCTGTTGCAGGACGATCCTTGGGCCAGGAAATGGTGATCAATTTATGCATCTCTCTCCTCGTGAAATCGAAAAGCTGATGCTGCATGGCGCGGGTGTGCTGGCGCAAAAACGTCTCGCCCGCGGGCTGAAGCTGAACTACCCGGAAAGTGTGGCGCTCATCGCGACGCAGTTGCTGGAGTTCATCCGAGACGGGCGCAGTGTGTCGGAGTTGATGGACTTGGGGCGGAAGTTTCTCGGGCGCAATCAGGTGATGTCGGGCATCCCGGCAATGATCGCCGAGGTGCAGGTGGAGGGAACTTTTCCAGACGGCACGAAGCTGGTGACAGTGCATCATCCCATTGCGGCGGATGACGGGGATTTGTCACTCGCGCTGTATGGCAGTTTCCTTCCGGTGCCGGAATTGAAGGTCTTTCACAGTGTGGTGGCGGAGATGGATTTCGAGCCGGGAACGTGCGAACCGATGGAGGGTGAGGTGGAATTGAATTTGGGTCGCGAGACGGTGGTGGTGGCGGTGACAAATATGGGCGACCGGCCGGTGCAGGTGGGCAGCCATTATCATTTCATCGAGACGAATGCTTTGCTGAAGTTCGATCGTGCGAAGTCCTACGGCAAGCGGCTGGATATTCCGGCGGGCACGGCGGTGCGCTTTGAACCGGGTGAGACGAAGACGGTGAAGCTGGTGGATATCGCGGGGAACAAGGTCATCCGGGGCGGCAACAATCTGGCTAATGGGGCGGTCTCGCCGGAGGGTTTGAAGGCCACGATGGAGCGGGTGAAGGCGGGCAACTTTTTGAACGAAAAGGACTGATATGCCTTACAAGATGAAGCGGTCCCACTACGCGGAGATGTTCGGTCCCACGACCGGCGACAAGCTCACGCTGGGCGATACCTCGCTGGTGCTGCAGGTGGAACGGGATTACACCGTTTATGGTGACGAATGCAAATTCGGCGGCGGCAAGGTCATCCGCGAAGGCATGGGGCAGGCGGCGGGGGTGAGCCAGGCGGACGCGCTGGATTGTGTGATCACGAATGCGCTGGTGGTGGATCACACGGGCATCTTCAAGGCGGATATCGGCATCAAGAACGGGCTCATCGCGGGCATCGGCAAGGCGGGCAATCCGGATGTGATGGCGGGGGTGACGAAGGGGATGATCGTAGGCGTGACCACGGAAGTCATCGCGGGTGAGGGACAGATTTTGACGACGGGCGGATTGGATACGCACATCCATTATATCTGTCCGCAGCAGGCGCATGAGGCGATCGCGGCGGGGTTGACCACGATGATCGGGGGCGGCACGGGACCGGCTACGGGCACATGTGCGACGACGTGCACGCCGAGTGCTTTCTATCTGCGCAACATGATGCGCGCGGTGGACCAGTTGCCCTTGAACTTTGGTTTCACGGGCAAGGGCAACACGGCGATGCCGGCAGGATTGGCGGATCAGATTTTGGGCGGGGCCATCGGGCTCAAGCTGCATGAGGATTGGGGCACGACACCGGCGGCGATCGATTGCTGCCTGACCATCGCGGACGAGCACGATGTGCAGGTGACGATCCATACGGATACGTTGAACGAATCGGGTTTCGTGGAGGCGACCATCGCGGCGATCAAGGGGCGTACGATCCATACGTATCACTCGGAGGGCGCGGGTGGCGGGCATGCGCCGGACATCATCCGCATCTGCGGTGAGCTGAACGTGCTGCCGAGTTCTACGAATCCGACGAAGCCCTACACGGTGAACACGATCGATGAGCATCTGGACATGCTCATGGTGTGTCATCACCTGGACCCGAGCTTGCCGGAGGATGTGGCGTTTGCGGAGAGCCGCATTCGGGGCGAGACGATCGCGGCTGAGGATATTCTGCATGACTTGGGCGCGATCAGCATGATGAGCTCGGATTCGCAGGCCATGGGTCGCATCGGCGAGGTCATCACGCGCACGTGGCAGACGGCGGACAAGATGAAGCGCCAGCGTGGGCGGCTCGGCGGGGAGCAGGGGAGCAATGACAACCAGCGCATCAAACGTTACATCTCCAAGTACACGATCAATCCGGCCATCACGCATGGTGTCTCGCATGTGATCGGTTCGGTGGAAGTCGGGAAGCTGGCGGATCTGGTTTTGTGGAAGCCGGCGTTTTTTGGGGCGAAGCCGGAGATGGTGATCAAGGGCGGATTCATCGCGTGGGCGCAGATGGGGGATCCGAATGCATCCATCCCGACACCGCAACCGGTGTTCATGCGGCCGATGTTTGGTGGGTTTGGTTCGGCGCCGGGTTCTTCCTCCATGGCGTTTGTGAGCAAGCTGTGTCATGAGCAGGGGATCGCGGCGGGTTATGGCTTGAGCAAGCGCATTGAGGCAGTGAAGGGGTGTCGCGACATCAGCAAGAAGAGCATGAAGTGGAATGATGCGACGCCGAAGATCACGGTGGATCCGGAGACGTATCACGTGGTGGCGGATGGGGAATTGCTGAAGTGTGAGCCGGCGACGTCGTTGCCGCTGGCGCAGAGGTATCAGTTGTTTTAGGGCCGAGGTTCGG
>JAJNBN010000631.1 GCA_021156225.1 Verrucomicrobiota bacterium
GAGGGGCCGGAGTGCAATTTGCATGGGTTTTCCTGGACGAAATCAGATGTTTTCCTGCTATTAGTATTGCGAAACTGACGCGAAACTAATACTTTTCTCTCGTCACCAGACACATTCCAATCGCGGGTTTTTTCTTGTAATGTGCCTCCGGCTGTAAAAGATGTATGTAACAAGCATCTTTAAGCGATAACTTAAGTGCGACCGCCGCAAAACGTAATGGAATCAGGGGATGAGCAGAAGCTGACGCCGGACATTCAACGGGGTTCGGGGGAGGCCCGTTTTCATGCCTTGGTGGAGCAATCCCTCGTGGGGATTTACATGATCCAGGATGGAATTCTGGTGTATGTGAATCCACGGATGGCCGAGATTCATGGTTATACGGTGGATGAATTGATCAACGTGCCTGCGATCGAGCTGGTGGCACCGGAAGATCGCGAACTTTTCCACGAAAACAGCCGCAAGCGTTTGGAAGGGGAAGTCAGCAGCTTGCGTTACGCTTTGCGGGTCTTGCGCAAAGACGGGAAGCGGCGTTTCGTGGAGGTCCATGGCACACGCATCGATCATCATGGACGCCCGGCCATCTTGGGGTCACTGATCGATGTCACGGAACGTCATGAAGCGGAGTCGGAGTTGGCCAGCGCCCATCACACATTGCAGCATTTGCTGGCCCACAGCCCGGCCGTCATTTATTCCCTTGGTTGGAACGGGGAGGAGGTCAAACCGGCTTGGGTCAGCGAGAACATCACACGGTTGCTTGGTTTTAGCATCCAAGAAGCACTCAATCCCGCTTGGTGGATCGGGCAGGTCCATCCCGATGACCTGCCACACGCCCTGACCGGGCTCAAAGAAATTTTAGAACTCGGGCATATCAACCGCCAGTACCGCATCCGTCATAAGGAGGGACAATTCATCTGGGTGGAGGATAGTCAGCAACTCGTCGCCGACGCGGCGGGAAATCCGAGAGAAATCGTGGGTGTCTGGGCGGATATCACCCAGCGGAAAAAGGCGGAGATTGACCTGCGGGAGAGTGAAGCGCGGGCGCGTGTCATCGCGGATTCATCGTCGGTCGGAATTTTCATGACTTCGCCGGAAGGGCGGAATCTCTACACGAATGCGGCTTTTCAGGAGGTGTTCGGGGTGCCCTTGGAGGAAACCCTGGGCGACCGCTGGTCGCAGACGATTCACCCGGATGACCGGGAGCGGGTGACGAATAGCTGGCAGCGTTTTGTCCAAGGCATCGCTCCCAAGTATGATCTGGAAGCCCGCTGGCTGCGGCCAGACGGCGAGGTTCGTGTTTTACATGCAAGGGCCACGAGCATCCATGAAGGCAATCGCCTGATCGGCCATACGGGCACAGTGGTGGACATCACGGAACGCAAGCGTACCGAAGAGGCCTTGATCGAAAGCGAAGCCCAATTCCGCACGAGTTTCGAGATGGCCGTGGTGGGGCAGGTGCAGGCGGATTTCCGGACGGGGAAGATGCTGCGCGTGAATGCCAAGTTCTGCCAGATCACCGGGTATTCCGAGGCGGAGCTGCTGGGCATGACGTTTTATGAGCTGAACCATCCGGAGGAAGTCCCGCAGGACCGGGTGACCATGGATCAACTGACGAAAGGTCTGGAAAGCGTCTTTTACCGGAACAAACGTTATATCCGCAAGGATGGCCGAGTCATTTGGGTGGAGGTGAATGCCGTGTTGATCCGCGACAGCCAAGGCCATCCGCTCCGCACTTCTGCAGTGGTTCAGGAAATCACCCAACGCAAGGAAACTGAACTGGCGTTGCAGGCGATGAATGACCGTTACGCACGGCAAGAATCGGCCATCAGCAGTCTGGCCCGGAGCTATTCCCGGCATCGCGGCGATCTGCCAAGTATCCTCAAAGAAATCACCGAGATCACGGCGCGGACGCTGGAAGTGGACCGGGCCAGCATTTGGCGTTATGGGCCGGATCAGCAGTCGATCGTATGCGTGGAACTCTTTGAAAAGTCCGCGCAACGGCATTCCGACGGCACCATCCTGCAGCGTGAGCATTTCCCTGGCTATTTCGCGGCCTTGAAGGAGTCGGAAATCATTGATGCCCACGATGCACATGCTGATCCCAGGACCAGGGAGTTTTCCGACGTTTATCTCCGTCCCTTGGGCATCAATTCCATGCTGGATGCCCACCTTCAAGCGGAAGGTCATCCGGTGGGTGTGCTTTGCTGCGAACAGGTGGGGCCCAAACGGGAATGGACAGCGGATGAGCAGACCTTTGCCGTGGCGGTCGCCAATCTGGTCTCGCTGTTGCTTTCGCAAGCTGAGCGGGCAAAACTGGAGCAGCAATTGCGGCAGGCGCAAAAGATGGAGGCTATCGGCCAGTTGGCGGGCGGTGTGGCCCATGATTTCAACAACATTCTCGGTGCCATCCTTGGTTACACGGAAATGGCGCGGCTAGATGCGGGAGATAATCCGGCCGTTCTAGAATCATTGGATGCGGTGAACCAAGCCTCGCGCCGGGCGACGG
>JAJNBN010000632.1 GCA_021156225.1 Verrucomicrobiota bacterium
ATCGGAACGCACCCCGAAATCTGCGGTCGTGCGCACCAGCGGATTGCCGAAGTGCAGCATCCAGAAACGGTTCACCAACACCCGCGCGGTAAGGGGGTTGTCCTTGCTCGCGATAGATTCCGCCAGTTCCAGCCGGCCGCTGCCTTTCTCAAAGGGTTTCCGATCCGGCTTCGAGAGTACTTCCAGAAATTGCCGCGGCACTTGCGGTCCGCGATTGCCTGGGCTGCCGCGGATGAACACCACCGGGTTCATCGGCTTGTCCTTGTCCACCATCGCCATTGCGCGGGCCGGGGCGCCCGGATGCACGGCGTCCAACCGGTCGATATCCGCCTTCAATTCCCTCAGCTTCGGCCGCGCGCCATCCAGCAGGATGTCATGCTTCTCCTCCGCCACGAAGGACGGTGATTTCTCATCGAGCAACACCAGGCGCAACGTGTTCTCCTGCGAATCGCGCAACGCCGTCGGCAACGCCTCGTTCTTTTTCTTCGCCGCCGCGTACATCTCTTGGAACTTGTTCTCGATGCCCGCGAACGTCTCGTTGTAACGATCCGCCACATCCTTCAATGACGTGATACTGCGACCCTTCAGCGCATTCCGGATCAGCGGATGAATCGGCTTCGCCGCATCATTCCCCAGCGCTTCGATGATTGGCTTGGCCTTGTCCGCAAACCCATCAGCGGGCAGGGCGGCGAGCTGTACCCACGGTGTGAACACCTCATCATGCTTCGACTTCAACGCATCGAGCTGCTTCACCCACGCTTCCACGACATCCTTCTCCAGCTTGCGTTCTTGGATCAGCTTCGTTGCCGCACCGCGATCAGTCATTGCCTTCGTATCCACCGCCGTCTTCAGGTAATCACCCGTGCGCTTGCGGATCTCCGCCATCTGCTTGCGCACTTCTTCCGCGCGGAATTCAGCCAGCTTGTCTTCCAGCTTCTTGTGCTCCACGAGATATGCCTCATTGTCCTTCGGGTCCGGCTTGGTACCGAGCAGGGGCTTCTCCGTCGGCTCCGTGCTGCTCGCGAAGACGCCGTAGAGCGAGTAATAATCCTTCGTCGGCACCGGATCGAACTTGTGATCATGGCACCGCGCACACGCCACCGTCACCCCCATCAAGCCGCGCGTTACCAAGTCGATGCGGTCATCGATGATGTCATTCTGGTTGCCGAGGAACTGCCGTCCCAACGTCAGGAAACCCAGCGCCGCCAAAGGCCGCTTGTCTTCGCCCAAGGGCAACAGGTCCGCCGCGATCTGTTCTTTGATGAAGCGGTCGTACGGAATGTCCTCATTGAAAGCGCGCACCACATAATCCCGATACGTGTACGAATAACCGAAGCGCCGCTCCACACCACCCGCGAGATAACCCTTCGTATCCGCATAACGCGCCACGTCCAGCCAATGACGACCCCAGCGTTCACCGTAACGTGGCGAAGCGAGCAACTTGTCGATCAGCTTCTCATACGCATCCGGCGTGCGATCCGTGAGAAACGCCGAAACTTCTTCCGGGGTAGGGGGCAGACCTGTGAGGTCGAAATAAGCACGGCGGATGAGTGTCCGTTTGTCAGCCGGCATCGTCGGCTGCATTTCCTTGGACTCCAGCTTCGCCAGCACAAACGCATCAATGGGCGATTTTACCCAGGCCGCATTCTTGACCGTCGGCTGCGCCGGTTTCTTCACCGGTTGAAAGGCCCAATGCTTCTTCCCTTCCGCCATGATGCTGTCGAAAGGATTCAGTTTCCCCGCTGCCGCCGTGCGCGGATCGGGCGCGCCCATCTTCACCCACGCTTCCAGATCTTTGACCTGCGCCTCCTCCAGCTTCTTCTTCGGCGGCATCTGCAGGTTCTCATCGTGATAACGCACCGCCTTGATCAAGAGACTCGCATCCGGATTGCCTGCCACCAGACCGGGGCCCGTATCGCCACCCTTGAGGATCGCTTCCTTGGAATCCAGCGACAGCCCGCCCTTGATTTTTTTCGTGGTCGAATGGCACTCGAAGCAACGCTCCACCAGCAAAGGCCGCACCTTGTTCTCGAAAAACTCCACGCCCTTCGGATCCTCCGCCGCCTGCGCGACCGAAACCCACGCCAATGCCCCCACGGCCAAAGCCGCGCCACGTTTTCCGATGCTCATTAAACTGCGATTACGCCACATACAAATCAGTTTGACGGATGCTACGCCCAGAATATTGCGTCAAAATGCCTCCACGAAAAGAGTTTTTAACCACCTCCACGAAGTTCTTACCCCTCTCTTGGTAAGGCCCGTTATTACCCGCAAATACCGGCGCAAGCAAAACAGCGGTCAAACTATCATGAGCGCGGGAAATGTTAACTCCTTCTCCCCAAGGGAGAAGGCCGGGATGAGGGGGGAAGGTGACTTCCATAAGCAAATTCAGTCTCCTCTACCACGAGCAACCCTGAAAGAAGTCCACCGAAGCCCAACCTCCCATGCCCCGACACTCTGTGTCGGGGGACCAACGCGTCCGCCGAAACCCATCCTCTCGATATCTCCTCCTGTAAAAATGTCTTCTGTTCAGTGGGGCAGGGGATTCTTCGCTGAGTCACCGACTCTCGCTCCATCTGCTCCTTGACCAGACGTAAAAATAATCCTCCTTCCCCTGCAATTCGTCAAAACTTTTTCGCTCCGCCAGAACGATTTCCTTCAACTTATTGCCAATGATATGGTTGGGAAGCAGACATTTTGCGTAAGTTGCCGTTTAGGCTATTCACTTGCTGGTGTTGCTTTGCTTCGCTGCGGTTCTTGCACAAGTTTTTTGCTCCGTGGAAACGACTC
>JAJNBN010000096.1 GCA_021156225.1 Verrucomicrobiota bacterium
GTAATGCACGACTGGAACTTCCGTCACCACCGCAAACTCATTTGAAGAAATCACATCATACAACTGCCAGTCAGGGTTCAAAAGCAGCCGCTTTTCCACACCATACATTTTGACCAAGTCTGGATTCTCCCGTTTCACTATAGCCAGAGCCTCGTTGAAGTTATCCGCTTTCTTCTCGAATTTGATCTGGGATACATGCGCAAGCAACTGCCGCATTTTATGCTTGTTGGCATCATACTGCACGGCTGGCCCTTCTCTTCGACATCCAAATGCAGATGCCAGCATAACCACCAGCAGCAACGCAAATAGACCCTTCAAATTTTGGACATTGCTCATTCCTTCGTCATTCGGATTTCGTCATTGGTCATTTGCCAACTCTCGATGTTCGGAGTTCGATGTTGGATGTTCGATGTTTCCCTTTTTATTCGAGATGAATAAACCCTCTCCTGATCGCCTCCGCCGTCGCCTGCGCCCGGTCATTCACCTTCAGCTTCACGAACAGATTGCTGATATGCCGTTTCACCGTGTCCTCCGAGATGAACAGCTTCCCGCCGATCTCTTTGTTGCTCAACCCACGCCCGAGCAGTTGTAATATCTCCAGCTCCCGCGGACTCAGATCCGGCCCCGCCACCCGCGCCGCCAATCGTGATGAGATCGCCGCCGTCATATAGCGCTCCCCCTTCGCCAAAGCCCGGATCGCCGCCAGCAACTCCTCACGCGGCGACGACTTCAACAGATACCCAAATGCCCCCGCCTGAGTGGCACGGTAAATATCTTCATCCCCATCATAGGTCGTAAAAATCAGCACCCGCGCCCCCGGAAACTCCTTCACCAGCAGCGCCGTCGTCTCGATCCCGTTCTTCCCCGGCAACCGCAGATCCATGATCACGACGTCTGGCTTCTTCTCGCGATACAGCGTCAGCGATTGCTCCCCCGTCTCCGCCTCCGCCACCACCTCCAGGTCATCCTCCAACGCCAGCGATGCCACCACGCCGCTCCGCACCACGAAGTGATCATCCACCACCAGCAATTTTATACGTTTGCTCATGTCTTCAACCTTTGACTCCCAGCGGCGCGATAAATTCGACCGCTGTCCCCTTCCCCGGTTCACTTGCCAGCCGCAACTCCCCGCCCGCCTTCTTCGCCCGCTCCTGCATCCCTTGCAGACCGAAATGTCCGGGCTTCACCGCGCTACCCTTGCTCAGATCAAATCCCTTGCCATCATCCTTAACCAGCAAGCGCACCTGTGCTTCCTGTACCTCGATTAACACCGTGACCACCTTCGCCTCCGCATGCTTCACCGCATTCGCCATCGCTTCCTGCGCGATGCGCAAAACCGGATGAGCCAGACTCTGCGGTATGCGTCCTAAGTCCCCTTGCACCTCCATAGTTACTTTTACCTCCCCCGCCATATCCGCCGCACTCCGCTCGATCAACTGCCGCAACAACGCCGGGTCCACCTCCGAACCGCGCAAGTTCCACACAAACTCCCGCGCTTCCACCTGCAAGCGCCCCACCAGCTTCCGCGTCGCCTCCACCAGTCCGCGCGCCTTCGGTTCCTCCACGCGCGGCACCACCGCATCCAGCCGTAATGACAAACCCACCAACTCCTGTTCCAACGTATCATGAAATTCCCGCGCGATCCGTTGCCGTTCCTCCAGCGCCGCCGCCTTCTCCACCCCCTGCCGGATGATCGCCGTCTGCGTCTTCACCCGCGCGCTCAGTTGCAGCGCCCACATCAGGGCGAGCAACGCCAGCAGCAACACGATGCCCACGGCGTAGGCCAGGCGCGCGGGTGTCCACCACGGCGGCTGCGTCAGCACCACGATATCCCCGGGCGAGCGCAGCAGCAGCTCAAACGAACGCGCACTGCTGCTGAAGTTCGGCGTGGCCGACACCGCCTGTTCCACCAGGCACACTCCCGTCGCGCGAATCCGCGTGCCCGCTTCCAATGCCAGCGGCGTATCGCCTTCGCTCCGTTCCAGCCGCGCACGAAAGACTTCGTTGCTGCTCTGCAATAACAGCCCGATCTCCGTCCTGCCTCCGAGAAACTCCACCACCGTCGCCTCCAGTGAAATAAGGTTGGCATCCAATGTCCCCCGCAAGACTTGCCGCACCGTCGTCACCACCGCCTCCGGCGCATTCGTCCGGGCTACCCGTCGATAAACCGCATCCTCCAGCACCGCGCTGAACGTCCCCATCGTCGGGAAACCGGACACCTCCACCACATCTCCCGGCTCCAGCCGCCGCACCTCACGCGCCAGCACCCGCAGACCCCGGTCTTCGTCCCGCAGGAACAAGGCGTTCCCCGTCTCGCTGGCCGTCACCACCCCCTGCACCTTCACCCGGTGCCCGTCGAAACCATCTGGTGCGAACCGCAGCAAAGAATTGAGCGGTGACAAGGATCGCTCAAACGCGTCCGCCGGGGCCGGCTCCAGCACTTCCACCTCTTGCATGCGCTGGATGCGGATATGAGGCGCCACCAGTTGCCTTTTATCATTGATGAATCCCGCCGCCAGTCCGCGCACCCTTACCCGCGCATCCACCAGCTTTTGATGCGCGGCATCCATGGGCTCCGCCACCTGCACCTCGATCTTCCGTACTCCCACCGCCAGCAGCAGCGTCGTCCGGTCCTGCGGCACGCCCAGCACCTGCCGCCCGATCCCCTCCAGCTCCACCCATTCATAGTTGAACCGCCCCGCCGCCAGGTCATCAAAACTCACCTTTCGCGGTGTCGGCAGCGGCCCCTGCTCCAGCACTTCTACTTTGTCCGCATCAATGCCCGGCACGTACAATCCCGGAAACGTCTTGCCGCGAACCCTCAGCCTCAATCCTGGTTGCAACCCCGAACTCGTCGCGGGCCCCTTGAAGAACGTCCCGCCCGTCTCGTCTTGCAGGAACACCGTGCGTCCAAAATCCACCAATGTCACCACACCCACGACCTCCACCGGCAATCCATTGGTCGCCCTCTCCGGCGTCACCCGCCGGATATCCAAAGCCGTGCGCAATACCTCGTTGGTGACCACACTGCCTTGGCCTTTCACGTCAGCTACCATGAGGCAAATCAGCACTCCCACCATCCAGCAGCGGATGGCGTTCAGATTGATTTGCCCAAGTGACTTCATGTGAACTGCTCCAGCATTAAAACCTCATCCCAAAAAATGCGAGGCAATCCATACGCACCGCCGGGACAGCATTGGCGCTTGGCAGCCGGTGCGGCGTCATGCTTCTATCCTCCCATCGCTCCTTGAAAGCCTCGTCGGAACCATTCAGACGAAAGGCTGCTGGAGACAAAATGGCAATACGGGTGGCTCATAAACGGATGCGCGCTTCACTTTCATATTCTGCAATTTCCTTCTCCTTTCCTGAAAGCGCGCGGAGCGATGCCGCACACACCCGATGAAATCACGTCACAAAGTGATTGGTGCTGTCTTCCTCGCTGTTCTGTTCTTCGTGATCCTTCTCAAGTCAACGGGTTACGAGGAAGCCTGGCATTTTTGGAACATCCCCACGATGTCGCCTCACTTCGCGGACATCCGTGTGATCACTCACGCCGCTGAGTCCCGGGCCTTGGGTTTAGATCCAATGTTTGAAAACCCCGCCGACCCCTGGCAAAGGCCCCTGAATTATCCTTACGTCTGGCAATTGCTCTTCCTGTTTGGGATCAATCAGGATCACACCACGATTCTGGGCATTGTGGTCATCCTGTCTTTTCTGGTGGGCATCTGTTTGCTCCTGCCGAATGCCAGCAATGGCACCCTCGTCATCGTTTTTGCCGCCGTCCTTTCCCCGGCGGCGCTTCTGGGCATGGAACGTGGCAATATCGATCTCTTCCTGTTTTTCCTGGCCGTCCTTTCCGTCATCGCTATGCAAAAATCACCTCTCCTTTCCGCGATAGTGGTCTTTGGCGGGTTCATGCTGAAGCTCTTTCCCATCTTCGGCTGGCTCGTTCTGGGCCGGATGGAAAAGCCCAAGTTCATCCGCTTCACCCTGGTCGCCTTGGGACTGGTGCTGATTCACCTGTTTGTAACTCTGCAGGATATCATGGCCATCAATCAAGCCACCCCCCGTGGCTCTTTCTTAAGCTATGGCATCAATGTCTTCTGGATGTCCATGGCGGAGGTGAACCCGGACCTTGAGGCCAGTGCAAAATTTTACTGCCGGCTTTTTGCCTTCGTGATCATGGTCTTCGCCTTTTCGTTCCTGTTACGAAAAAGCAGCTTTCAGGAAAAGCCCTGCGATCCCCTGTCCCTCGATGCCTTCCGGGCTGGCTCCGCGATTTATGTGGGCACGTTTCTGCTCGGCAACAACTGGGACTACCGCCTGGTATTCCTCATCTTAACCCTGCCCCAGCTCATCTCGTGGACGAAAAATCGTTCCACCTTGGCCCTTGTTTCAAAAGCCCTCATAACCGCCATAGTGATCGCTTTCTGGCACATGATCATCGTCAAGCTGCTGAACCCTTGGGAGAACGGTTACCTGATCGGTTTCATCATCGATGAGTTGGCCAATTGGCTGGTATTCGGTGGTCTGGCCTTTCTTCTGGCTTGGTCAGCTCCCGCCTGGCTCAAAGAAAGCCTGCGTAACATGAACTCAACAGCCTCTCCGCCGCCGCTTCCCGCCCGCCCATCCAAGTAGACGCAGCCGATGTGCGTAATTTATTCAAATTCTAGAAGACCACACTGGTCCTCTGCTTCCGACCAGCCATCCACACCACCAGCGCAAACCCCACGAACAGCACTCCCAATATCCCCACCCGCAATCCCATCGAAGCCGTCCGGAAAGCCCGCGTCTCCAGCTTGATGCTCAGGTCCGTCATTTGATCCACCTGCACCGAGCGGTGGAACGTCAGCAAGCGCCCCTGCTGCGGAATGGTCGCCCGGATCTCCGCCGGATTCGGCACCGCCGCATCCTGCTGCTGGATGATCCGCTCCGCCAATCGCACCATCACCGCGTTATCATCCGCCGTGTTCGCGTCCATAATCTGCTTCGCTTCTTGTTGCGTGTAGTTCAGGTCCTTGCGATTCCGCAACTCCTTCAGGTTCCCGGCCACCGCCGCGCCATCACCAATTGCCGCTGAATTCCGGAAGTTCAAACCCACCAGCGCCTGTTGCAGTTTCAGATTGTGCAACTGCACCCGCGCGTCCTCATTGAACGCATTGTCATGGCTGCTCAGGCCGAAGGCACTTTGGAATGCCCGCCGCGCCTGTTGCGGATCACCCTTCTCCAGCCACGTATTGCCGAGGCTCAGCATCCGTTCCGCCGTCTTTGTCTTCTCGCGGTTCAGGTTCATTTCGTTGTCCAAGTAAGATTGCGCATCCACCGCTACCGGCTGCGCCACATAAGTATTTTCCTGCAACTGCATCGTACCGCTCCATTTCTTTAACTCCCACTTCGTGTTCAGATACACCTGCCAGGTGATGTTCTCCAACGGCAGATCGAACTTCGGCCCGTGCAACGCCAGGTCCAGCTTGCTCCCGCCCGCATTGCCGATGCGGCTGGAGTAAAAAAGTTCTACGGTGATGGGCTGGTCCGACTTCGATTGCTGCTCCAGCGGCAACAAAATCTTGTCCGCATCGCGCCACGGCCACACACCCTTCTGGTTCACGAACGCGAACCAGAACTGCGCATCCTTCGGCAGCGTGAAGTTCAGCAACCGCTTGTCACCCGGCACCAGGTCCATCTTCACCTGCGTCAGCATCACGCCCTCGTCCGAGATTACCGAACTCAGCACTACGCTGTTCACCCGCGCTGGCAGCAGCTTCGTCGCCTCATGCCGTTCGAGATGCAAGGCTAATTGATAACCCGGTTCCACCAGTCGATACGTCAGGTTCGCCGTCGCCGCCGGGATGTCCTGCAAAAGGATGCGCGGGATGCTCTGCCATTCCGCCGGTTGCAACGTGCTCGGTAACTGCACCGCCTGCACCTGCAAACGTCCGCTCGATTGCACCGTCACAAAACCGCGTTGCAGATTCGCATCCGCCGCCTGAATGCCTTGCACGACTACGTTCGTCGCCTTCTCCGCCACCGGCGTCTGCCAGCCTGCTTGCAGCATGTATTTGCCGATGATGCGCCGGTGCAATTTCACTTCCCACGTCTGCCAGCCATTCGTCACCGAACCCGGCACCACCAGGAAATCCGCCACCTGCTCGCCGCGGAAGCGCACGCCCTCCGCATTCACCGGCACGCGCAAGCGCAACGCCTTCAAACCCGTGTTCTCAATCTGGTATTGCAGATTCGCCGCCACCTTCACCTGAGCTTCGGTCAAGGTGACGTGTTGCAGGCCCGTCACCTGCACCCACGCATCGACTTGCTCGATGTCCAGGCCCAACGCCCACTGCGGTTGCAAGAGGCGGAACACCAGCACACCCTTCTGCCGGATGCCCGATTTCTGCGGGTCCAGTTGCGTCAGCCCATCCCGCGTCGCCACTTGGAGACGCATGCCCTGTTCCGGCACGATCACCAGTTGCCCGCGCTGCTTGCCCGCCTCGCGGAACGTCACGCGCGGAACTGTCACGCCTTTCGCCGCCTTCGTGCCCGGCCCCGTCAGGTTCACATTGAATTTCGTCTGCCCCTCCGTCTTGCCCTTCAAATGCAGCGTGATGATGCGACCCTCATCCGCCTTGAGCTCCGTCCAGTGTGAGATCGCGTCACCCGTGATGGACTCCACATCCAAGCCCGCAGGCAGCACGAAGCTCACACGGAAGATGCCCGCGCGCGTCACCACCATCGCCGCATTCACCGCCAGCACCGTGCGATCTTCGCCCAGCGACAACGTCTCCTGCGTCTCCACGCGCACATCCGGTTCCACCGGTGATGCCTTCAACGTGACTGTCCCCTGCGCATCCGCCGAGCGGAACGCCCGCCGCAACGTCAATCCCGCGACCTGCGCGCGCAAAGGCTGCAACACATGCGCTGGAAAATCTTCCAGGTTGATCGGTGACAATGCTTCCGTCTTCACGTCGTCCAATTGCACTTCCGAGCCTGTGGCAATGCCCACTGAACCCAGTTGCCCCGCTGCACCATTCACACGCAGTAACCCTGCGCTCTGCTCGAACGGCAACGGCCCCGTCGCCACCTGTGAACGCACGATCAATGCGAACGGCCGCGACTGCGCCGGTGTAAGCCCCACGCGCAATTGCCGCGTGTCTGGATCAAACCGCCACAGCGACACCATCGAAGTTTTGACTCCTGTCGTGGCATCCAGCACATCCGTGATCGTCGCACCCGTCGGCACCGTCAGCACCAGCTCGCTCAATTCACCCTGTGCCGTGCGCACCTCCACGCGATGCACACCCTCGATCACGCCCGCCACCGGCGTGAACAATTGGAACGTCTCCACGTAGAACACCGCCTTCTCCTTCTTCACATCACGGCTGCGCGGCTTCCACCCGATCCATGGATTCGCCATCGGCACCAGCACCAGTTGCGCCACCGTCGCCTTGGTGTTCGACGCATCCCGTTGCACCGAGACCGCTCCGGGCGATTCCACATCCACATCCAGTTCCGGCAAGGTCAGGGTGATGCGATTGATCAACCCATGCTGCGTCGGCAGCTCAAATCCGCTCACGCTGTTCTTCAAGCCCACGTGTATTTGATACTGCACCTCGATGTCATATGTGCCCGCTGCTTGCGCCATGAGCTGATGCACCCGCTTACCGTTCACTGTCCCCTGTACCAGCGTCAATCCGTTCGTCGGATAGTTCACCTGCGTTAGCACCGCCGGATCATACAGCAGTGGTAAGGTCTGGTTCTTCACCGCGTGCCAGCGGATCTTCGCCGTGGCGAACGCAAACTTCTCCTCCACGCGGATGTCCTGGATCACCGACTCCGCGACCGCCGCATCTGGCAATACTGTGCCCGGTATGGTCGCCGGCGGTGCCGCTGCGTTAACCGACAGCGCGCTAAAGAATAGCAACCCGCCCAGCAGCAATGCCGTGCTCGCTGCCGGTGAACCGCCCTCTTCCGGTGGTGTCGGTGGCTGCGGCACCTTGCCCAACCGGAGCAAGCCCGGCAGCACCACGTGCACCAGCAGGAATAGCAGCAGCAGACCCATGAACAGGCCCGCTCCATTCGTCCAGCGCAGCGCCGTCCATCCGAGCAACGTCCAGCCCAGCGCCACACCGGCTGCCCTCGTCATCCCTTGGAACATCAACATCGAGAGACCCCAGATCACCAACGCCAGCGGCACCGGCCACGCTTGCGTGAGACTCGTCGTCACCGCGGCATCCGCCGGAATGTTGGCCACTTCTACGCTGAGCAAACTCTTCCCCTGTTGCACCGGGGCGAGGAAAGAAAGCCCCGGCGGCAGTGTCTGGTTCTGGCGCGCGGCCATTCCCAGCAAGTCGATGAACTGCACTGCCGCCAGGGCGAGGGCTATCAACCCCACCAACGCACCCCCGAAATGCCTCGGCCCAAAACGATACGCCCCCTCACCCGCGGCCCAGCGCCACACCAGCGCCGCAAAACCCACGAAGATGAGCATCACAATCAGCTTGCCCAGTCCGCCTTCGTTCAAAATCATCCGCGCCTACCCCGTGAATCCGGACATGTCCGCCTCGCCATTCGCCTGTGCCAGTGAACCGCCACGATACACCAGTCGATGCCCCGCATCCGGTGTCATCTCCCACTCCGCCAGCAACACTGGCACGCCCACGATGGGCGCCTGCACCATCACGCGTGATGGGGTCTTCGAACGCGAAGCCAATTTCAAGTCCAGCGTCTGCACCGCGCTCGGATCTGCGCGTTGCGGCAACGGAATGAGATTCGCATCCCCATCTTTCACCGGCACCACCGTCGCGCCATTCACCGTGGCGGACCACAGCGTCGTCTCCGGTGGCAACGTCACGCGGAAATGCGGATTGCCCCGGTTCTTCACGAAATACCGTACATCCGTCAGCACTTCGCCATCCTGCGAAATGCGCGTGGCAAGGATCGCCCGGTCCACGATCAGACTCACCGTCTCGCCCTGCGCCAGCGGGCTCAACGCGAGTTGCAGATTGAACGGTCGCGAATTGTAGCGATACGCCGCGAGAATGGGTGCATCGAAGAATAGCCGATATTCCGCCGGCACTTCCGCCGTCTCCAACGGTAAGAGACTCGCCGACACGTTCGAGGGCTTCACCTGAAATTGATACGCGCTCACCACGAGCGTATGCCCCTG
>JAJNBN010000097.1 GCA_021156225.1 Verrucomicrobiota bacterium
CTGATTGCCTGACCACTTGAGGTGATTGGCCAGTTCATAGCCCTGACAACCCTCAGGCCCGAAGAGATCCCCAATGTTTCCTTCCGCATGCTGAACCCGTCCCGTGCTGTCCAAATGAAGAAAGCAGATGAATGCGGGCTGGGAGTGCCATGCCTTCACCTTGCTGCTCGCATTCGTCTCTGGACTGGAGTTGATCACGGCAGGTTCCCCTGTTTGGCAACAACAGAAATGATTTCGGACGTTTCCAAGTCGTCGGGACTCTACCCCGCTTCCGGCCAAAGGTAAAATACCCTTTTGAAGCGTCTTCGGGCGCCTTCCTGCCGCCCTGAGCACGCGTGTTCCGCTCCCGCCAGGCTTTCTTTCGCGTCCGACTGTCCTCAAGTCGTTCATACGCGCCCAAGGTGGCAGATTATTTATGACCCCGTTATCCCTGCGCTCGCTATAACACCTATAACTACACAAAATTTCATGAAACCGCTCTTTTCCCGTCAGAGTTCCCTGCCACATGCGGGACGGCTTTCCTTCATCCCTCCTTTTGATGTTCGGAGTTGGACGCTGGTTGTTCGATGCTTCCCATTCTGATGAAAAACTTCCCCCTTTGAACTTCTCCACTTCCTGCGCTACTATCCTCAGATGCACGAAGTTACGACCGTTCTGTTAAAGCGAGAGTGTGAGGCCGTCCAGATCCCTGCGGGCAATGTAGTGACCCTGCCGCAAGGCTTGGAAGTGGACATCACCCAGACTCTCGGCGGCAGTATCACCGTGCGCGGGCAGGGGGCCTTGTTCCGCATCGCTCCGAAGGATGCAGATGCGCTGGGCATGTCCATGGATGCCCAAACCGTCGATGCCAATGCGGAACTGACCGAGCCCATGATCTGGGAGGCGCTCAAGACCTGCTACGATCCCGAGATTCCCGTGAACATCGTGGATCTCGGCCTGGTGTATGACATGGCCACGGAAACCTTGCCGAACGACAATAAAAAGGTTTTCGTGAAGATGACACTCACGGCACCCGGTTGCGGCATGGGCCCAACCATTGCCCGCGATGCCCAGCAAAAGCTTTTGTTACTGCCCAAGGTGGAAGACGCCGTTGTCGAGATCGTTTGGGACCCGCCTTGGCACCAATCCATGATCACCGAGGATGGGCGGCGTATCTTGGGTTTGGAATGATGTCATGTCGTTGAACCCACCAATGCCTGCGGAGGTGTATGACGTTGTGGTCATCGGCGGTGGTCCCGGCGGCAGCAGTTCCGCGTGTTATTTGCGGCAGGCCGGCTTGAAAGTGTTGCTGCTGGAGCGTGAACACTTTCCTCGTTTTCATATCGGCGAATCTTTGCTGCCTTACAACCGCCGCATCTTCGAAGAGATCGGGGTGCAATCCAAGCTGGAGGCTGCTGGTTTCCTCCGCAAGTTCGGTGCGCAATTCCATCTGGGCAACGGCTCCAAGGGCACCAAGTTTGTTTTTAAAGAAGGTCGCTTCACCAAGTTCTCCGAAGCTATCCAGGTGGAGCGCGCTACGTTTGATCACATCCTGCTGAAGCACGCGGCGGAACTCGGCACTGAAATCCATGAAGGCTGGACCGTCAAACGTGTGGAGCAGGGGAGTGAGGTCGCCGAGGTTCAGGCCGTTTCCGATAAGGGCGAAGCAAAGACCTTCAAAGCCCGTTATCTCATTGATGCCAGCGGGCGTGGCAACATGACCGGTAATCAGGAAGGCATCCGCGAGGTGCATCCACGACTGAAGAAGCTCGCCGTCTTTGGGCACTTCAAGCATGTGAAACGGGATGAAGGACCGAAGGAAACGGACACCATCATCGTCCGTCTGGATAATAAATGGTTCTGGCTTATCCCGTTGACCGCGGAAAAGACCAGCGTTGGCTGTGTCATGGATAATGTCGAGTTCGGTACGTTAAAACAATCTCCCGCCGAGGTTTTTCAACGCTTCGTTGCTTCCAGTCTTCCCATGCGCGAACGCATGGCCAAGGCTGAGTTGTGTGGCCAGATTCAGACCACGGGTGATTTTTCGTATCGCAACAAAAGTTTCTATGGTCCGCGCCTGCTGCGCGTCGGTGATGCGGCCGGTTTCATGGACCCGATTTTTTCCGCCGGTGTCTTTTTGGCGATGTTCAGCGGCAAACTCGCTGCGAAGGCCATCACCGAGACGCTGAAGAAGAACGACGATCCCATCCCGCGCTTTCAGGCGTATGAACGCCGTGTCTATGACTCTATGAAATTCTATTGGCAGATGGTGGAGAATTTTTACACCACGCCTTTCATGGAGGTCTTTCTGGAGCCTCGTAAACGTTTTGACATGCCCGCAGCGGTGAACGCCGTGCTAGCCGGTGAATTGGATGGCGGAGTGGGCATGCGCTGGCGTCTGCGGCTCTTCTTTTTCATCGTCCGGATGCAGGCTCGTTATCCTTTGCTTCCGCGCATCTCTTTCCAATGAGGACCATGTGGCAATTTCCGCCGTTGCGCTGGCACGTTGGCCTCTGTGCGTTGCTCGTGATGTTGCTTGCTGGTTGTCGCACCCCATCGCCTTTCGCTCCGCTTGATCTCAGTCAACCCGGCTGGACGCAACGGCAGTACCAAGTCGTCTGGCAGGCCAAGCCGGATGCGAACGAGATGGTTTGTGATGTCCTGGAGGCCCGTCATCCGTCGGGCAAAATCTTCCTTCAAGTCAGTAAAACCCCGCTCATCCTAGCCACGGTCCAAACGGAAGGCGAGAAGTGGTGGGTTGAATACGGCCCTCGTCCGCGATACGGCAAAGGAACGACCATTCCTAATGATGCCAACCATCTGTGGGTCCTGATCGCCCTCCAAAAAACCAATGCCACGAATCTAAAGATCGAAACACTGTCGAATCAGAGCAGCCGCTGGACCAACGAAAAAACCGGCGAACAAATCCAAAATGTTCCCGCTAAAGCCACGACCGCTCCCAGAGCCTTCATTAGCCCACTGTATCCATCTCCCTCTACCCTCGGAGGGGAGAGGGCCGGGGAGAGGGGTGCTTCCGCTCTCGATGTTGAACGTTCGATGTTTTGGCCAGCCGGTGCAACCGGTGTTCGATGTTTCCCCAAAGGAGCCGCATGACCTTTCGCAAGTGGCTCTTGCTCGCATTCGGCCTTCTCGTGATCGTCGGTCTGAGCCGGCTCCGTCTCGACGTCGATGTCCTTAATCTGCTTCCGGCTGAATTGCCCGTAGTGCAGGGACTACGCGCCCATCAGCAACACTTCGCCAACGCCCGCGAACTCATCATCACTCTCAAGACCACGGACGCCGCCCTCTCCGAAGATGCCGCCCGTTCGCTTGCCACTGAACTCCGCAATCATACGAACGTCATCGGTCGTGCCATTTGGCAGCCGCCTTGGCAGGAAGATGCGCTCGGGGCTTCCGAACTCGTTGCCTATCTCTGGTTGAATTCTGACACCAACGTCGTTCAGAAGCTGGAAGAGCGCTTCCACCCGGACAAGCTTTCCGCCCAACTGACTAAGGTCCGCGAACAGCTCGCCACGTCTTTTTCACCTGAAAGCGTTGCACGCAGCAGCTATGATCCCCTGGACCTGCTGAATGTCTCCTCCGGTGATCTTTCGCCTGATGATCTCGGTTCCAATCAGCTCTTTGCCTCCGCTGATGGTACCTTCCGTCTCCTGCACGTCGACCCAGCGACGCCGTTGAAAGATTATCATGAAGCCACCCGCTGGCTGGACGAAGTAAGGGGACTCATCCAACAGTGGCGACAAACCGATGCCGCTTACGCTCCTGTGGAGGTGCGTCTCACCGGTGGTCCCGCCTTCATGTCCGAGATCGCCACCAGCATGGAGACGGATATGCGCCAATCAATGCCTGGCTCATTAGCATTGATTGCGATTGTTTTTCTTATCGCGCATCGCCGGCTGAAGCCGCTCTTCTGGCTGGTCGTGATATTGGGGGCGAACGTCATTCTGACCATTGCGATCGGCGGTCTGCTCTTCGGCCGCATGAACGTCATCAGCCTCGGCTTCGCCGCCATTCTCTTCGGCATGGTCGTTGATTTCGCCCTCGTTCTGTATCAGGAAGGTATTACCTCAGGTAAGACTCCGGATGAGATCCGCGCTGAGATCGCGCCCGGAATCTGGTGGTCGGGCATCTCCACGGCTGCCGCATTTGCCGCCTTGAATTTCGGTGGCCTGCCCGGCCTGGCCCAGCTTGGCACGTTGGTGGCGGCTGGTATTCTCACCGGTGCCTGGCTGGTCCTCCATTTCTTTCCGCGGGTGATTCCCTTGGCTGCCCCCGCTGCGGAGCTTCAATCGGAGAAAGCCGCGCAGATAGCATCAGGGAAAACGACCCCCAGCAAATTTCCCCGTTTCGGTCTTGTCAGCAGCATCGTTATTCTCCTGGTCGCCGTCGTCATTCTGCAACAGAAAGGGGTTCCCGGCCTGACGGCCAGTTCCGAGCCGCTCCGCCCGCGCAACAGCGGCGCCTATGATGCCATGGACCAGTTGAAGACTGAACTGGGTCGCACCAATGAACCCGTTCTCCTTGTCATCAGCGGAGATACTGATGCCCAAGTCTCCGCCCGCCTGTTGCACGCTGAGAAAACTCTAAAGGAACTGCGTGACAAAGGTCTCGTCCGCGATGCCTTGCTGCCGCTCACTCTGTGGCCGCAACCTGCGCAGATCGCTGTGAATCGTGAAAAGCTGCACCAACTCGCTGCAGACTCCGATCGTATTCGCCAAGCTTTCCTTAATGCAGGGTTTGCCGAGAGCGCTTTTCGCGTCACTGAGCTGATGCTGCGCTATTGGAGCCAGCAGGGGACCGAGCTGCACCTGCCCACCGGCTCCACGCCCACATGGATTCTCGAACAAGTCATCGTTCGTCGCGACAAAGAACGTTACGCCCTCGGTATTATCACGCCCGCCAGCAGCGGCGAAACCGCTGCGCTGCAACTCAGCGAAGCCCTTGATGGTCCCGGTGCCCGCGTCGCGGGCTGGGAGTTGCTCGGCATCTCCATCTTGCGCCATGTGCAAGGCCAGTTCATCTGGGTGACGATTCCATGCTCCATCCTGTTGCTGCTCTCCCTCTGGATGGCCTTCCGCCGCTGGAGCGAGGTGATGCTCAGCATCGGTACGCTGCTCGTCAGTGGCTTCCTCATGCTTGCTTTCATGCGTCTCTTCGGCTGGTCCTGGAATCTGCTGAACTTGATGGCTCTCCCGCTGCTGCTCGGTTCTGCCGAAGATTACAGCATCCACTTGCAACTCGCCCTGCGCCGTGCGCGGGGTGATTGGCGTGAGACGTGGCACAGCACCGGCAAAGCTGTGCTTCTGTGTTCTGCCACCACCATCATCGGGTTTGGCTCGCTGGCCTTTTCGCGCAATGCCGGTCTCGCCAGCCTCGGTCAGCTCTGCTCCCTCGGCATCGTCTGCGCCATGATCGTTTCCCTGTTGCTCCTGCCCAGCATGTGGCAGCTATGCGCTGGTCCCATACCGGAGAAGAAGACGAAGGCCCCTTCACAACTCTATCGCCTCGGCTGGTGGAAAGCCGGCCTCTGGCTTGGCAAGAATCTCCCTGAGGGGTTGGTAAGTTTCGTAGCCCGTTCCTTGTCCCGTCTGTACGCCACGTTTAATTCCAACCGTTTTGCCATCGTTGAAAATAATCTCCGTCCTTTGCTCGGTGCTGACTCTTCGCAGCTCCATACCAAGGCTATGCAACTATTCAACAACTTCGGCCAAAAGCTTGTGGACCTCTGGCGCTATGAGAGCGGCGCGGATGTGAAAGGTCTCTTCGGTGAATGGACGGGCTGGGAGCATTTTGAATCCGCGCAAAAGAAAGGGAAAGGCGTCTTGCTCATCACTCCCCATCTGGGCAATTGGGAATTCGGCGGCCCCTTGCTCACGCAACGCGACGTGAAGCTCCTTGTGCTCACGCAAGCGGAACCCGGCGATGGTTTCACCGAACTTCGTCAGCAATCACGCGAACGCTGGGGCATCGAGACGCTGGTGGTGGGCCGCGACGCGTTCGCCTTTGTAGAGGTCATCAAGCGCCTGCAAGAAGGTGCTTGTGTCGCCTTGCTGGTTGATCGTCCGCCACCCGGCACTGAGGTGGAAGTGCAGCTTTGCGGCGAACCCTTCCTGGCCTCCATCTCCGCTGCCGAGTTGGCCCGGGCAACTGGCTGTGCTATCTTGCCTACGGCTATTGTGCGTGATCGCGATAACTACGCCGCGCACATTCTGCCGGAACTCACGTATCAACGCGCTGAATTAAACAACCGCGAGGCGCGTCTAAAGTTCACGCAACAAATCATTCGTGCCTTTGAACCGCTCTTAAAACAATATCCCGAGCAATGGTATCATTTCGTTTCCATCTGGCCCTCGCGGCGTGGCTGATCGCCACCGCCCTGACTGCCGCCGAGCCGTCCGCCGATCTGCTGGACCGCTGGTTCGCCGCGCAGCAGAAGCTGCAGACGTGGCGTGCTGACTTCGTGCAGACGCGCACGCTGAAGGCCTTGAGCAATCCGCTCAGCACACCCGGCAAGGCCATGTTCCAGGCTCCCAATGAATTTCGCTGGGAACTGGGGCAGCCCGCGCAAACCGTCGCTATTCGGGGAACTAACGAGATGGTCGTTCTTTATCCGAATCTTTCCCGCGCCGAACGCTACCCGGTGAATGCGGAGCAAGCGGGCCGCTACAAAGACCTGCTGGTTTTGCTGGAAGCCGGATTTCCCCGTGACCGCAAATCGCTCGAAGCCAGCTTCCGCATCATGAAGCAAACGACCTTGGACGGCCGCCATGAAGTGGTCCTGCAACCGCGCAGCAGCAATGCGAAGCGGCTCATGCCTGAATTGAAACTGAGTTTCCGCACCAGCGATCTTTCACTCCTCAGCACAGAGATGGTTTTCAGCGACGGCTCCACGATGCGTACGGAGTTCAAGCAGGCGGAGCAGAATCCCAAGCTGGAAGCTGGCCTGTTTTCCACGGCCATCCCCGCAGGCTACCAAGTTTCGGACCCGATGAAATCCCGATGAGTGACGATTCTCTGCAACGCGCCTTGGCCGCACTGCCGCATGGTACCGAGTTCCGATTCGTCGACCGCCTGCTCGCGCTCGAGCCCGGTCAACGTGGCGCCGGCGAGTATCTTGTGCGCGGTGATGAACCTTTCTTGAAAGGTCATTTCCCCGGCCACCCGCTGTTACCTGGAGTGTTACTCATCGAAGCCATCGCTCAACTTGCTGGCACGGTTGCCCAATCTGATCCCATTATCACTCCTTTGGCCGGACTCAAGCTCACCGCTGTCCGTAACGCAAAGATCCTAGGCACCGCCACTCCCGGGCAAACGGTTTCGCTCAGCGCCGAAGTCCTTGGCCGCATGGGGAATCTAATCCAGACCCGTGGTGAAGCCACGGTGAATGGGCAAAGAGTTCTCGCAGTGGAGTTGACGCTCTCAGGTGAAAATACTTCCGTGTCGAAGTAAGCTCAGCCAGCTTTCCGTTCCAACCACCGTTTCCGCCATTCCGCCCGAGGCATCTTTCCACGCGCATTCGTGGTCAACTCATCCGTGATGACCCACTCACGCGGTAACTGCCACGCGGCGAGTCGTGCCAGCAGATGTTGTCGCAATGTCTCAACCGCGGCATCACCGCTCAATCGCACCATCGCGATGATGTTGTCACCGCGAGACACATCCTCGCTCGGCACACCGAATACGATGCATGCGCTCACCGCCGGATGATTTGCCAGGGCTAACTCAATAGCTTCCGGCGACACCTTGCGTCCAGCTACATTGATCACATCGGTCGCCCGGCCTAGCAGGTGCACGCAGCCGTTTCGGATCTCTGCCAAATCGCTGGTAGTAAAACAGCCCTTACTCAAGCGTGCTGGTTCACCTGGAAAATAGCCGATGCCCACGGCTTCACCGCGCACCTCTAGGCACCCCTCGCCATTCACCGTCAAGCGGACGTTATCCATCGCCGAACCTACGGCGGAGGCGTCTGTGCGAGGTATTACACTGCGATCATAGCCGATGCCGCCACATTCACTGGAGCCGTAGAAATTATGGATCTTCAATCCGCTCCTTATGAAAATCTCGCTCTCCAATGCCAGCGGCAGCGGTGCTCCTGCCGAGATGGCTAATCGTACATTGCTTGGAAGGCTGTTCGCTTCATGCCACGTCCGCCATAAGGCTGGAACTGCTGCTATGGTCAAATCCTCCACTTGCTTGGAAGCCGCCAGCACCATGGCGGGCAACGGTGCATCCACGAGCAACAGAGGAATACCATGAAGGAGCAGGGGCAACACGAGATTTGAGAACCCGTAGGAATGCGCGAGTGAGATGACGCCGAGGTTTGGCCACTCCGGTCGCAGTCCCATTGTGGAAACAATATTGCGAGCATCCGCCGCCAGTTGATCGCCGGTGAACGCGATAAGGCGGGGTTGGCCCGTGCTGCCGGAAGTCAGTTTCAGGTGCACGCATTCATTGGGCAAGGGCGGTATGATCAGTTGTGCCTGGCCCTCTTCCAAGGGGCAGCAAATCTTCCCATCCCGCCAAGTCCTCAAAACCTCCAGAATGAAAGTGTGGGAGCGTCCGCCGGGGAATGCCACGGACTGATCCAAGACGGGCAGAGCTTCGACCGCTCCGGCCAGTTCCCCAAAAGTCCAGCGCCGCCCCGACCATGACTCGCTTAAGGCCAGTTCATGGGCGTGCGATCCGACTACTTGAAGCCAGCGCTCATACAGCATTGCGGTTATGCTGGAGCAGCATTACTTTCCACCGCAAGCATGATGTTGCGTTTGTTTTTCAGTATGATGGTGGCGCTGTTGCTGGGCGGATGCGCCAGCCGACCGCTCGTTGCCGTACCGCGAAAGTTCAATTTTGAGCGGGATACGTTTTCCTACGCGAATGAACTCGTCTGGGTCTATTACCGGGATAAGCAGTCTGGCGAGTTTCTGCATTCCAAGGCGGATCCGGTGCCGGAATACACGCACCATTGCTTCGTGGTGGCGCGGGCGGCCAAGCAGTTCTTTGTCCATGCTGAGTTTAAGCCGCAGTTTCCGAAAGTCTCCGAGGTCCGGTATCGTGAACTGGTCCGGCAGGTTCGCAGCAGTGATCCCCGTCAGCGGCCCGGTGTTGAGCGGGTGCTTATTCCGGGATATGCGGATCTGCGATCCTTCAGCCAG
>JAJNBN010000098.1 GCA_021156225.1 Verrucomicrobiota bacterium
ATTAGAGATAGTAGTGGTTATAGTGCGCTTCACCGGGTGCGGTTTTCAGAAAGGCGTAGGCCTGCTGATAATTCGGCGAGTTCTTCGACTTCGCGAGTGAGAACGCCAGACAACCGATGGCCGTGCGCGCGCCGTTCGGACCCACCGCTGAGGTGTAGCCAAAACCACCTTCTGGCGTCTGGCACTTCTTGAAATAATCGAGCGCCTTCTGGATCGCCTCTTCCGGCACGGACATGCCCGCGTTGCGCGCGGCGAAGAGCGCCACCACTTGGGCACCGCTCACCGTCGTATCGGCGTCCAGGCTCTCGGGTGAATAGCGCCACGCACCGAAGCTGTTCGCCTTTTGGGAGGAGATGATGAGGTTCACCGCTTTCTCCATGGCGGGACCGATGCGGTCATCGTCCACCATGCCGTAAGCTTCAGCGAGCGCCAAGGTGGCGAACCCATGGTTATACATCGATCGGCCGATGTAACCCGTGTCTTTGTTCATCTGGCTCAGGATGAAATCCAGCCCCTTGCGGATGGCCACGCTGTAAGGTCCCACGTTCGGATCATCGCCATGAGCGAGCATGGCCACCACGGCCAGTCCGCAAACTCCCGGCTCCGCTCCGTACGGTTGATCGGACCAACGGCCCTCGGGGGACTGGTTCTTCAACAAGAACTGCAGCCCTTTCACATACGTGGCATCCACCTCAGAGGCCGCCAGATCGGAACGCTCGATGAACAATTGCTGGGCACGCAGCGAGGGTGTCGCGATGGCCAGCATCGCGAGCAACAGAAATATATGGAGTGTTTTATTCATCCAGTTTCTCGATCGCTTTGAAATAGCTCTCCAGTGCGTCGCGGAATTCCACCGGCACTGGTTGAGTGACTCCCGTTGTGCTGCCGGTGGTGCGGGCGTTGTCGCGATTGCCTCGGCCATCGCCCGTCGCGGCCTGGTTCGTCCGACTCGTATCGCCGCCGCTCTGGTTCATGCCGGGATTGCTGCCCTGCTGCATGCCCATGGCCGGTGCGGCCGGTTGGGCGGCCATCTGCATCAGGAAGGCCATCTCCATCTCGCTGGCGGAGGCGCTGCTGCTGCTCTGGCTGTTCTTCCGCTGTTGCTCGTTCAGGAGATTGATCATGTCTGAGAGATTCTCCACCACCTTCAACTCGGCATCCAGCGCCACGGCATCCGTCTGCGGTTTGCCGAGGACGTTCTCGGTGTTGCGCATCGATTGGAAGGTATCCTCCAGCGGCTTGTCCAGCTCCGGCGTATTGTTCTCGAATTGGATATCCAGGATCTGCCGGCGTGAGAGGAACTGGGCTTCCGCCAGTTTCTTCGCATTCTGCGCATACTGCGGGTCCACGCTCTTGCGCTGTTCCAGCAATTTGGTGCGGTCGATCAGATTGTGCTCCGCTGCCCGCATTCGCAGGAAGCTCATGAGGAGCTTGATGTTGTCATCCTGCGGCGGCTTGCCTTCGCCCTGGCCTTGTCCCTCGCCGGATTTGGAATCGGACTTTGGTTCCAACTTGTCGGCCCAGTCGTTGAACCGCTTCGTCCACGCACCCAGATTCTGCAACGATTGCAGCGAGACATTCGCCAGCATCGTGTGGCGCAGCTTGTCGAGCTGCGGCACCGTCTCGGCATCCTTCATATCTTTGCTCACCTCGCCGTAAATCGCCTTCTGCGTGCGCTCAAAAAACCGGCCCATCTCATCCTGCACCGTCTCGGCGTCTTTACGCGCCTTCGCCTGCGAGCCGGACAGGTCATTGATGGTATTCAAATAACGGCTAGGCAATTCCGCGGGCAGCAAGCCTACTGTTTCCGGAACAATCGTTTGCAGATGCTCCGCGATCTTCTGTTCATCCTTGGAGATCTGCCGCAGCCGTTGCGCGAGTGTTTGCGCCTGCAAGCGGTCCAGCCCTTGATTCACATCCTGCTGCATTTTCTCCAGCGCGCGTGTGGCTTCCTCTTCGGAGGTCTGCGCCTTGGCGAGTTGCTCCTGCCGTTCGGCGGCCTTTTGCTGTGCTTGCTGCAAAGACTGTGACGCATCCTTCATCTCCTTCTTGGAGAGTTCCTGCATCGCCTGCAGCGTCCTCGCCCAGTCGCGCAACGTCTCTTCGTTGAAGGTCGGATTGCGCAAGGCTTCCTTCAGCGTCTCCGTGCCGGAGCGCGCCACGTCTTGCAACTGCCGGGCCACCTGCTCCTGCTGCTTGGCCAATTCCTCTGCCCGTGCGGCGGCGGCTTCCGTGTTCAGCTTTTCCTCCGGCTGCTGTTTCAGTTCGCGGGTTGCATTTGCCAGCGCCTCTTCCTTGCGCGTCACTTCTTCGAGCTTCGCGAACATCTGCTCGAACTGCTGGCGCACCATCTCCGCATGCTTCACATGACCGACGACATGGACGCGGAACCGGGCGGTTTCCGAAGGTACGCGGTTGGGCAGAAAATCTGTCGCCAACGCTCTGACTTCCACCGTGGTATCCGAGGGGATGTTCAACACCGAAGGGCTGAACACAAACAGCTCGTTGAATTGCCGCGTGACGGAGTTGGTCGTCGGCCGCCGGAGCACTTGTGTGCCCGGTGAGTTGGTGATGGCCGGTCCCGAGATTTGCTCCCAGGCCAGCGATAATTCCCGCACACCGAAGTCGTCACGGGCCGCGGTGTTGATGCGCAGCACCTCGTCTTCCAAAATCGCCACATCCATGGCGAGATCGCTCAGCTCGACCATCGGCGCGGCATCCACCGTCGCTTCGATGCCGAGAAGCCACGGAGCCCGGTTCGTCAAACCGAGTTCATCCGTCCAGCCAAAGGTCGCCCGTTGCGCATCCGCCAATACCAAAGGTGTGCTCAAGAATTGGCTGCCTTTCACTTCCAGCGGCATGGGCTTCTGACGGTCCAGTTGCAACCAAGCCTGTTTCAAGGGACGGCTGGCGTTACCGGCAAGGATCACTTTCGTATCCGCCAGCACGCGCAGCTTGCCGCTCATCGCGGATTCTTCGAGCGGCGGTTGCTGGAGATAGGCGGGGAGTTCCACGCGAGCGGTCAGTTGTCGCAAAGCGGGTCGATGCTCTGGCCGGACGCGCAACGTGCTGCTGGCATCACCCACACGGAGCTTGAGTTCGGTGGCCACGGTCTGCGGCGGCAGATCGAACTTCACGAGGCCGGATTCAACCGTGGCCTTCGCCTCATGCAGACCGATGGTAGCCACCGCATCCTGCGGGCGCCAAAAAGATTGATAAGCGACCCGCGTCTCAAAGCGGAAAGCCTCGCCATGCGGCACCACGATCTCCGCCGGCACATCCTGCCATTTCACGAACGTGTAGCGCGGCGCTTCCGAAGCTGGCATGAGCCAGCGTTTCAAAGAGTTGCCTACCGCCATCGGCGCGATGATCGCCAGTAGCGCGAGGATACCGGCCACAATACCCGTGCCGATGAGCAGCTTGCGCGCAGGCCGGAAATCTACGGCCTCGCTGAAGTCCATCTTAGCCGCATCATCCGTCACCTGGCGGATGGCCGCGCGACAGAGAGCGGGTGACATGCCTTCCAGCAGTTCCGTCTGTTCCGCCAGTTCCACGATGCCCAGCAAGCGGTCACCCAGACGGCGATGATGCTTCTGCACGATCTTAGAGAACGCCCGCATGTCCCGCCGCCGCCAATACCAGAGCGACCACCACCGCTGCACCAGCCACAAGCCCAATCCCAACCCACCCAGCGTCAGGACCATCCGCACGGCCCGGGGCGTATCCCAAATGCGGTCCGAGATGAAGAGCGCCAGCAATGAAATCAGCAACGCGACTACGGCAGCCGAGACTGCGACAGTCGTTTCCTTGCGCCAAAGTGCCCGCTCCAGCGCCGCAAACTGCGCGCGCAGGGAATCAGGCAAATTTGTCGGCTGTGATTCCATTACTAGTTATACCATGCCCGCGAGTTTGCGGGCCGTCCAATAAATCCCGAGCAAGAGCAGGATGAATCCGCCCCACATCGGCTCCGCCCAGAGCCGCGTCCGCCGTTCCAACGGCTTGGGCTCCGGCAATAGCGAGATCTGCTGTACCAAAGTATCGAGTTCGTTCACCGAAACGTTGATGCCTTGGGTCAAGGCGGCCAGTTCACGTAAGACGCGGGCATTCGCGGGCTGGCCCAGCTTCTCTCGTTCCGGTCGTTTGACGGCAATCGTCGTCGTCAGCTCCCGGCCATGTTCCGGCGAATTGAGCTGCAACTTGTAGTTCCCACCTTCTGTGGGACGATAGCTGCCCTTGAACACGCCCCACCCGCCATCCACCGCCGCGAACGACAGACGTTCACTGCGCCCTGAAGGTGTGGTGATGGTGGCCAAGACAGAACCTTTCTCCGCCGGGAAGCCCTCGCGGTTCAGGATGCTGGCTTGAAAGAAAACGGTTTCGCCCACACCCGGCGCTTCCGGACTGTAAGTAAGGCGCACACCCTCGCGCTCGGAGAGATGCCGCTGATGCGCCATCCAGCGCACCACGCCGCTCCAGAAGCGATAATGGTAACGATCTTCCACCCCGCGTCGCCAGCGCCACGCGCTGTCCGTGCCCATGAAGAGTACCTTGCCACTGCCGTAAGGCCGCGTCACCACGATCGGCACGCGACCCCATTTGTTCCGCAGGGAAGAATGCACCGCCAACACTTCCGCACCCGGACGGGCCTTCTCAATCGCCGCGCTCCAGAAGAAGCCCGGCAGATTTTTCCAGACGAACGCATTCTTTGCATCATCCGATTCAAACCGCATCAGGAAATGATCCATACCATCATTCGACAACTGGAACGTCGCCTCATTCTGCAACGCGATACCATTCGGCTTGGTGATGTCCCAAACCACCGGCATCAAGTCTTCGAGCGGGGATTTCAAGAAGGTCAGTTCCCGACCACGACGACCCGGTAAGAAAACCAAGCCGCTGGATTGCTGTTCCACCAAGCCACGAAGCAGTTCGAGATCAGTCTCTTTCAACTCGCCTTCGCCCACGCCCACATCGCCGAGGAACACCACGTCATACTTCGCGAGCTGCTCTTTCGTTCCCGGAAAAGACGGCAGGTAATCATTGCCCCCGCCCATGCCGATGCCGGGATGAAAGAGCACGCAGTTCAGTTCCACACCCGGATCGCGCGCGAGGGCGTTCCGCAGATAGCGATATTCCCAGCGCGGCTGTGAATCCACCACCAGCACCTTCAACGATTCCGAACGCACCGCGATGCGCATGGACTGCTCGTTGTTCTTGGGCAGGGCCTCATCTGCTTCCACCGGCACTTGCAGGTTCAAAGAAAAATCCCCCACCACGCGCGGCGACCAGATGATGCTGTCCTGCAATTCACCCAGCGCCGGTATCACGACCGGCCGTTTGATCTCCTCACCATTCTCTTCGCGCAGCACGACGGTGGTCTTCACCTCACGCGGCAAATGGCTCTTGATGCGGAACGGAATGGATATCTGTTCGCCCACCAGTCCATAGGCCGGTGGCTTCACCTGCTCGAGCACCAAATCAGGCAACGGGGTATCACGTCCCACGGTGACAGAGAAAACGGGGATGCCCTGTTCACGATAACGCGCTGCGGCGGTGAGCGGCGATTTGCCCGCATTCCAATCGCCATCCGTGAGCAGGATGACGGTTTTGAGATTCTTGCGCTGGGCCAACGCGCCATCGAGCGCCGCGTTCAAATCCGTTCCTGGATCAGCCGCAGCAGCATCCGTTGGTGGCGTAGCGAATGCTTCAAACCACACACGCGCATCCTTTTCCAATGGCCGCCAGAACTCACGCTTCTGTTGCGCCTCCAGCCAGTCGCGCCGGGTCAGCACATTCGTGCCTTGCTGCAGATCGCGCGTCTCCATGCTCGCCGAGGCATCCGCCAGCACGACGATCTCGGGCGTCTCCGTGCGTTCGATGCGCTGTACGCGCTCCGGCCGCATGAGCGTGATGAGCAGCAGCGTGATGATGATGAGCCGCAAGCTCTCCAGCCACAAAGTCGGACCATGTCCCGGCCGTCGCCGCCAATGGATGAAGCCGAACACGGCAGCAGTCACCCAAGCTGCAATTCCCAGCAGCATCCACGGACCTGAAACTGTGAATGACCAGTCGGTCATGAAACCACCTCCGCCGCTTCTTCCGGACGCCGTTTCACGGATTTGCCGGTCAGATTATCCGTGTGCGTGACTTTCGTGGGCAGCACGAGGAAGCTTTCCACTAACAAGAAGAGCAGCATGGCCGTCACAAAGAGCCGCCAGACCTCGCCCTGCATGCGATCGCTGTTTTGACCCGTCTCCTCAAACCATTGCAGGTTGATGCCGCTCAAGGCTCCGTTCACCTCTTCCCGCGTGGCCACTTCCGTCGAGTCTTCCCCGCTCGCCCGATTCAGCGCGGCCAGCCGTTCGCCCGCGCGATAGATGCCCGATTCGATCTGCGGATTCGTGCCGCCTCCTTCCACCGGTTGCCAAGGGAGCGCCTGATCCACCGCCGAAAGATCACCGCATTGCATGAGGCTGGCTTGGGTAAGCCGACGGCTACCGGTCTGCAACAGACGCTGCATGACGGGCACCAGCACCGGCCCATTGCCCAAAGTGGACCACTCGCGCAATGGCAACGAAGCGAGGAAATAAACCTGACCGCGGCCCAAAGTCTGGCGCGTGAGCAAGGCCCCATTGTCAGCAAACGTCGCCAGCGCGGGAGCCGTGCCGGTGATCATCTGGCGCTGTGTGATCGCTGCCGTGTTCATAGGCAGGCTGAAACCTTCCTCTGTTTTCGCCAACGGCCCTTCCTTCTCCTCCCAGCGTGCGACGGTGTAACTCTGGTTCTCTGCCGCCTTCTCCACCGCGCCCCAACCTTGGCTGGCGAACTGACCCGCATCCGCTTTGCCCGTGGGCAGAAAAACCAGCGCACCACCGCTTTGCACAAAGGCATCCAGCTTGGTCGCCACATCTGCAGCGGGCAAAGCAGCCTGCCACAGAATGAGCACATCCCCATCAAAAGTCTGTCCGGCGGCATCCGCAGGTGAGAGCACGCGGGCTTCACGCTGCGTGCCGGGAGCAGCGGCAGAAGAAGCGGCTGCGAGCCAACGGCCCACGCGAGCATCGTCCGTCACCACCGTGGTGCGCAGCTTCGCAGGCGGACCATAGACGAACCACGCGCGGTTGTTGTGCAGGTTCGCATCCGCAGGCACTTCCACATAGCCCCAGCCGCTGCCGCGTTGCGCGCCGAGATTGACGCGCTGTCGCCAGCGCAGGTTGCCACCTTCCACCGCCACCTCGAATTGCGACGGCGTGCCGTTGAGATTCACCGTTACCGGAAGTGTCGTGGGTTGATTATTCGAGCGTTGTATATCCACAGCGAGGAGCAGTTCCGCTCGGTCATCGCGATCCGTGCGCAGGGCGTCCTGCAAAGTCACCGTCGTGTCCTGATCGCTCTCCGCGCTGATCGCCAGCACACGCAGGCGCACGCGTTGTTGCAGAGCGGTGAGCTGCGCCTGCAAGGGTTGCCAGCGTTCGTCATCCGGTTTCCAGTTCGTGCGTTGCAGATCGGAAGCGACCCAAAGCTCCGCCGTGCTCGTCTGATTCTCCTCCAGCCACGTGAGGGCTGCTTGGAACAGGCCAGGAAAATCACTGCTCGTATCCGTGGCGGTCGTAGCCGGAAGCTCACGCAGGTCGGAAGCGCGGGCGAGTGGTTGCGGGCGACGCAGAGCACTATCGATCACCACAATCTGGCTGCGACCAGCGAAAGGCTCCACCGCCTTCATCAAGGAACTGAGTGCCTGTTCGCGACGAGTCGTCGTGCTGCCCGTCAACTTGCCCTCCATGCTCACCGAACGATCCAGCAGGATGACGATGGCATCCGGAGCGGAATTCACCGACCAGCCCAACCAACCACCGGCCAGTGGACGGCCAAGGAACAGGATGAGCATCAGCACCGCCAGCACGCGAAAGAGCAAAATGAGCCATTGGCGCAATTTCGCCTGGCTCGTGGAGCTTTGCGTGGCGGCGACGAGGAAGCGCATGGCCGCCCATGGCTGCGGCCGATGGCGCAGCCGGTTGATCAAATGGATGATGACCGGCAGCAGCACCAGCGGCAACGCCCACAAAATCTCTGGCTGCAGGAAAGTCATTCAGTTCGGGATACGAGAGATAACGAACCAAAGGAAACACCCCTCACCCCGGCCCTCTCCCCTCCGAGGGGCGAGGGAGATGGACGGTTAAAAGCATCACGACGACCTGATGCGAAATGAACGGTCAGTTGCTTCGGCGGCGGCCCGCTGAGGACCCCGACTATGAATCGGGGCGAGGCAGCGGGCCCTACCTCGCGCCATATATGTTCTTTTGTCGCCATCATATTATCCTCGGGAGGCAGAGGCGTTGGCGCGTTCGCTCAGGAAATCGGCGAGCAGCTTTTCGTAGCTCTCATCCAGGATCACCTGGCGGTAGTCGGCATTGAACTGGTGGCAGCCTTGTTTCAGGCGGGCGAGATGCTTGTGCAGTTGCGCAAGGTATTCGTCCCGGATGCTGTTCGGTTCCGTCACCAGATTGAACGAGCTTTCCAGGTCATTGAACCGGACCGGCCGGTCAAAGCGGAATTCCATCTCCATGCGGTCCAGCAACTGGAACATCACGAGGTCATGCTTTTGAAAGCGCAGATGCTGGAAGCAGTTCAGCAGCGACTCGGCATCCTCGAAGCCATCCGTCAGCACGATGATGAGGGCGCGGCGACGCACCTTCTCCGCCAAGTCATGCAACGCTTGCACGAGATTGGTCGTCCCTTTGGCTTCGACCTGTTCCAAGGTGTCGTAGATCAATTGCAGATGCGCGGGATTGCGTTTGGCCGGAATGTCGAGATTCACCTTTTCACCCACGCAGACCAGTCCGGCAGCATCGCCTTGCTGGATGGTGAGGTAGGCGAGGCTGGCCGCGATTTTCTTCGCGTAATCCAACCGGCTGCCATGCTGCCCCGTGAAGCCCATCGAGGCGCTGGTATCCAGCACGAGGTAACAACGGAGGTTCGTGTCCGCCTCGAACTCCTTCATGTAGAAACGGTCCGTGCGTCCGAACACGCGCCAGTCGAGACGACGCAAATCATCACCCGGCACGTAATTCCGATACTCGGCGAACTCCACACTCGAACCACGATGCGGAGCCACGGGAAATCAAGAGCTAAGGTTTGTCGCCCCTCAACGTCTCCACCAACCGCCCGATGATATGTGGGCTGGTGATGCCTTCCGACTGCGCCTGGAAGTTCGTGAGGATGCGATGCGTGAGCACCGGCTTAGCCACCGCCTCGATGTCTTCCGTGCGCACGAGATAACTGCCGTGCAGAACGGCATGAGCCTTCGCACCGCGGATGAGATATTGCACCGCACGCGGACCGGCACCCCACGTGACCCACTTGCGGATCCAGTCCGGCACACCGGGAGCATTGGGCCGCGTCATGCGGACAAGATCCACAGCGAGGTCATAAATATGATCGGGCACGGGAACGCGCTCGACGAGTTGCTGGAAGGCCAGCACTTGCTCGCCATTAATAAGCTTTGTGAGCGCACCGGGCTTGGCTCCGGTCGTCTCACGGGCGATGCGACGTTCCTCCAGCAGCGTGGGGTAATCCACATGGATGAAAAACATGAAACGATCGAGCTGTGCTTCCGGCAGTGAATACGTGCCTTCCTGCTCAATCGGGTTCTGTGTGGCCAAGACGAAGAACGGCGAGGGCAGCGGGAACATGCGGCCGGACGCGGTGACCTTGTGCTCCTGCATCGCCTCCAACAAAGCGGATTGCGTCTTGGGCGGCGTGCGGTTGATTTCATCCGCCAGCACGATGTTCGAGAAGATGGGGCCTTTCACGAACACGAACGCGCGGCGACCGGGCTGATCCGTGTCCTGCAAGATGTCCGTGCCGGTGATGTCCGAGGGCATCAGGTCCGGCGTGAACTGGATGCGGTTGAAACTGAGCGACATCACTTCGGAGAGCGCGTTGACCATCGTGGTCTTGGCCAAACCGGGCACGCCCATGAGCAGCGCATGACCGCGCGCGAGGATGGCGATGAGGAGCTGTTCGATGACCAGTTCCTGGCCGATGATGACCTTGCCGACCTCCTTGCCCATCTGGCGGTAGAGATCGCGCATTTCATCGATGGCCGCGACATCCCGCTCGGACGTGCCGGACAAGGGGGCGTGAGAGACGAAGTTACTCCTGAGTGACTAAGTTTCAGACGTTCAAAACCGGTTCCCGTTCAACCTCTTTTGCCGAAAATAGCCCTGTTTCAACCCCGCCAAGGCCAACGACATGCGCGGCGAACCGGGCGCAATGCATGACGGGGTTTTCAACATGGGGACAACCTAACCTCACTCAGGACGCAAGTAAACGAATGAACGACGGGGAAAATGCCCTACTTATGGCCCTCTTCCCCTCGGCAAATCTTACTCGACCTTGAGGGCCCGGAAAAAACGGCTGGAACTGTTGGGGATGGCCTCAAAGCTGAGATCGGAAACATTGGTCGTGGAGTTGTAATCGTTCCAATTGACGAGGTCCGAAGACCATTGCAGCAAGAACCTTGCGTCAGTATTCCCGATAGCACGCATCTTGTGATACCCGTATGACGTCAGGCCCAAGGATTCCAAATGGATACCATCCAGCTTCACTTCGGCGACGGGACTGGCCGTGGTCTCCTCACCAGAGGTGACTTCCACGTAGTAGTATCCCCGGGCTCCCGGAAATGACGCCGGTGTGAGGGAAAGGGTTTGCGCCGTCTGTTCCGGGACCGGCTTGCCCATGTAATACCACTGATAGGAAAAAGGGCCTTCACCTTGAGGAGTGATGATAAGGGTGTGCGTCTGGCCTTTCGACCAGATCCCATTCGTCAGCGGGGCCGTTATGAACGAAGGTGGCAGGGATTCGGGAAGACTGAAACTGGTAGCAATGACGGAGGATTGATTCGCCACTTCGGCCTGATTGCCGGTCAGGCGCAGACCATCGCCCGTCACGTCCATAAGCAAATTAAAATAATAACCGGAGAAGCCGAACAGGTAATTCATCACCCCAGGCAGTTCCTGCCGCCAGCGGCGGCTGCCATCTTCGGCAAAAGCTTGCACAAAAATCCGGACCTGAGAAGTGGTCGATTCCTGTGCGTGGTTGAATCCGGCGGAAAGCCAGCCACCAGCGGGATTTCTGGCCAACTGGACGGGGGCTTCCAAGCCCAGATCCGTTTGCCATACAGGTGGGAAATCACTCCCCGTTAGCAGCAAAAAACCTCCTGAGGTGCCAAATCTGTATAGCAGGAAACGGCCGTCTGCCGTGGCATCCTTGACCATGTAATAATCACCAGTCACGCCTGCATGACCCGCTATATCACCATTCTCACTGAATACGGTGTAGCCACCGAGGCCGGAGACGCAAATCTTCCCATTGGCCGCAACTTTGATTTCTCCAGCATACTTGGGCGTGATCCGATTGGTCCAGGCAGGTTGACCATTAGCGTTGATTTTGCAGAGCACAGATGTGGTGGAAAGATCGGAAGGGATAAGGGTGCCAGTTATGTAAACATTTTCCGCGGTGTCCACATCCAATATTTCGGTCGGCCAAAAAGAGTCATTTCCGGGCCCCAAATTCCAAGGCAGCTCCACGGACCACTCCACCGCCCCAGCGGCGGATACGCGCTTCACCTCGATCGCCACGCTGTTCGGTGGGTTGGTAAGGAAAGTCACCCAAACAGTCCCCTCAGGTGAGATCTTTAAGGTGTGCGTCCGGTTCAACGGCGGATGTCCCGGCATGGGGCAGCGCCAAAGCTCCTGGCCCGCGGGTGAGAGCTTGATAAGCACGATTTTCGCTTCACCAGAGATGTTTGCGGCCGTGGTAAAGTAGATGTTCCCCGCAGCATCCGTGCCAATATTCCGGATATAGTAAGAGACGACAGGAGGGAATTCCACCCGCCACAGCTCAACACCTGAAGGACTCACCTTGGAAACGACCCCAGCATCGGGACCGGGTTTGGTCAGCGCCAAACCAAGCACCAGATTGCCGTCATGGTCATGAGCGGAGCAAAGGACCTCGGACTTCTCGTCGGTGGCTTGCGGCAACGCGAGACGCCATTGCAATTCCAGCGGTAACGCGCCAGACACCTCGGCCATCATCAGAAGCAACAGGGATAGTACAACCTCCAACTTCATTATTCTGAGATAAACAAAGGTGCTGAGTTTGCCGAGCGTTTTTTATGTCAGGAGAAGAAAAGAGGGACGGCAAATGCCGTCCCTCCCTTCAAAACCAGGTCAAATCCGGTTTAGCGCGCTGATGATCGCCTTGATGGAGGCCAGCTCGATGTTGGTATCCACTCCGGCGCCCCAGCGGGTTTTGCCGTTGGGCAGCTTGATCTGGATGTAGGCGATGGCGAACGCGGAATCACCGGAACTCAGGGCGTGCTCCTTGTAGTAGCCCACCTCGAACTGCGGCGCACCGGCTTGCGTGAGCGAGTTCACGAACGCGGCGATGGGGCCGTTGCCTTCGCCGGTCAGGGCCAGCTCTTTGCCATCGCGGAAAACCGTGGCGCGACTGCGGAAGGTGCCTTCCAAGCCATCGGCGTGGAAGTGGTTCAGCTTCCACGGTGTCTCGCGCTCGATGTATTCCTTCCAGAACATCGCCTTCAATTCCTCGGCCTTCACTTCGCGGCCCAAGGCATCGACAAGGTCGTTCGCGATCGGACCGAACTCGCGCTGCATGTCTTTCGGCAATTCGATGCCGAATTCGCTTTCCAGAAGATACGCCACGCCGCCCTTGCCGGACTGGCTGTTCACGCGGATGACCTCGTGATACTCGCGGCTGATGTCCGCCGGATCAATGGTGAGATACGGCACGTCCCAATAAGCGGGACCGCCTTGCGCCCGCTCGGCCAATCCTTGATTGATGGCATGGGCCGGTTCCGTGCGGCAAACCGCGACGTTTTTGGACCATTCGGCCAAGCCTTTCTTGATGGCGTCCTGATGCGAACCGCTGAAGGCGGTGAACACGAGTTCGCCGGAGTACGGCTGGCGCGCGGGAACGGTCATGCCGGTGCAGCGCTCATAGACTTCGCGGATGGCGTTCAAGTCCGTGAAATCGAGCTGCGGGGCGATGCCGTGCATGTACAGGTTCATCGCCACGATGATGATATCGAGGTTGCCGGTGCGTTCGCCGTTGCCGAAGAGCGTGCCTTCCACACGGTCCGCGCCGGCCAGCAAACCCAACTCCGTGGCAGCTACGCCCGTGCTGCGGTCGTTGTGTGTGTGCAGGCTGATGATCAATGATTCGCGATTCTTGATGTTCGTGCAAATCCATTCGATCTGGTCTGCGTAAACATTGGGCATCGCGACCTCCACGGTATCCGGGAGGTTCAGGATCATGCGGTTCTGGGGCGTGGGCTGCCAGACATCCATCACGGCCTCGGAGATTTCCTTGGCGAACTCGACTTCGGTTGCGGAGAAACTCTCGGGCGAGTATTGCAAGACCACGTCCGTACCCTTCAAGCGATGCAAACGTTCCTTGATCCATTTTGCGCCTTGTACGGCGATGGCTTTGATCTCGTCCTTCGTTTTGCCGAAGACGACGCGGCGTTGCGCGGGCGACGTGGAGTTGTACAGGTGGATGATCACCTTCTTCGCGCCGATCAAGGACTCCACGGTACGCTCGATCAAGTCTTCGCGCGCCTGCACGAGCACCTGGATGGCGACGTCGTCCGGGATGTGGCCCTTCTCGATGAGCAGGCGGTTGAACGCGAACTCAGTATTGGAAGCGGAGGGGAAGCCGACCTCGATCTGCTTGAACCCGCACTTCACCAGCGCCTGAAAGAGCTCCAGCTTCTGCGCCACGTTCATGGGCACGGCGAGGGCCTGGTTTCCATCGCGCAGGTCCACGCTGCACCAGATGGGGGCTTGCGTGAGGACACGGGAGGGCCACTGCCGGTTCGGTAACTGAACCGGCGGGTACGGACGGTACTTCGATGCTGGGTTCTTTAACATGTTCTGACTTTTCTCTTATTTTTCGCCCATCACGCGCAATCCCGGCTGTGGAAATACAAAACCCCCACCGCCGAGGCGGCGGTGGGGGCGAAATCTGGTTGCGATTCTACCAAACCCCGACCACCGCGCGGCTAAGCAGCAGCGCGTTCAACGACAGTCGAAGGTTTAGTGAATAATTCACGTTAAGAGGGATAGCCTTGGACGGGCGGAGCGTCAACCGGTTTTTCAGGCAAGTCGGTCGCTGATTCGCAGCTCGATGACGAGGAGGCTGGGCTCAAACGGCTTACTTCCAAGCATCTCGCCACTGGTCTTGATACCAGCGGCCTTCGTCCATCTCGATGAGGTCGAAGTCGGTGATGACCTTGCCGTCATCCGCGAAGCCGTATTGCTTGATCATGTCCGGGATGAAGCCGTCGGTTTCGTCATCGCGCCAGCCGCGTTTGCTCATGAAGCTGTTGTAGATGAGGATCTGCTCGTCGTTCAGGCGGCGGCCATTCGCTTCACACCATTCGAGGACTTCGGCATCGGACTTGCCGGCGAGCACGAGGCTTTTCACGTCCTCGTAGCGCACCTGCAGATAACGGCAGGTGCGGCCATCGAAGCCTTTGCCGAGCATCTCGAAATAATCTTCCGGCAACGTGCCCGCGGCGTGCAGACGGATCTTGGAGCACATGCGGGCGAAGTAGAAAATGCCGCGGGTCTTTTCGTAACAGCCTTTGATGCCTTCGATTTTCATGATGGTATATGAACGGAGTCTGTCCGGAAAAATAAGATTATCCCGACGTGTTTGAGATATCGAAATAACGCCAATTCACGCTGTTTTCGGAAAGCGGCCGAAGGTGATGGAGCGGATCAAGCCGGTGCCGTAGTTGTAGAAAACCAGCCTTACAGCTCCTTTGAAGGTGTAACGCCAGAAGATCTGCTGGTCATCCGCGTAGGCGATGTAGCCGCGCGCGAGCATCTCGGCGAAGCGCTGCTCGCGGACGCGCCGGAATTCCTGCAAGGCACAACCGGGATTAAACGTGTGGCGGGGGAAATTGGCGGATTGCATCCAGGTTTGATGCGACTGCCAGACGTCTTTGAAAAACTGAGCGAAAACCAGATGGCTCATCCACCGGCGCAATACATCCGATTCCACGCCCGCCTGATTGTCGGTGGTGTACCAGCATTGCACACCGTCTTGGGAGGGGGAATAGAAGGAGATGCCCCGCAGGTC
>JAJNBN010000099.1 GCA_021156225.1 Verrucomicrobiota bacterium
GCTGCTGGTGGTGGCGGCCGCACCGGCATCCATCTATTGGTCGCGGAGTTTCATGATCGAGACGTGTGCGCTGTATCTGGCGCTGGCGTTTGGCGGCCGGGTCTTAAGCGCGGTAATGGAGGGCAAGCGATCGGAGTGGGGATGGGCGGGGTTGTTCGGAGTTTTGGCGGCGTTGCAGAAGATTACGACGCTGTTTGTGATGGAGGTCTTGCTGGGCCTGATCTTGGTTGCGCTGCTGGTATCGCAGTGGAGGAGTTCTGAAGCGAGGCGAAGTGCGGTAAAGAATCTGGGACTCTTTCTGCTGCTTGGTGTGTGGACATTGGCCGTCGGTTTAGGTTGGGCGGCATGGGCGGACGGTGTGAAAGAACGCAACGTGATGGCCAGGGAACTAATCACCACCAAGGCCTTGAAGGAATGGAACTACGGAACGATCAAGCAAAAGCTCGCGGGTGATACCTGGCGGCATCTGCTGAGCAACGTCACTTTAGGATTCTCCAGCCAGACGCCCGCACTGGGTTACAAGCTGCCGTTGTTATTCTGGCTGGTCGTAGCGTTGCTGGCGCGCCGCCGTCTGTTACAACAAGCATCACTGCTCCTGGCGTTCATGGCCGGGCCAGTGGTGTTCACCAATCTGTATCACATCCATGAGTATTATTTCGTGGCGAATGGTTATCTGCTGTTGCTGGCGGTAGGCTTGGCGGGGGTGGCGGCATGGGAGGATTCACGTGCTTGGATGCAGCGGACAGCTGTGCTTTTTCTAGGGCTGATCGTCGTGGGGCAACTGTATGGTTATCCGCGTTATCATTCATTGCTGATCGCGGAGGTGCCGGAACGGCAGCAATACGAGACGAGTTTTCGCCAGCTATTAGATGCCCGGCTGGAGTCCCACGAGACCTTGCTGGTCTATGGGCGGGACTGGGATCCGGCGGTGGCGTTCTATGCCCGGCGCAAGGCGATCGTCGATAAGAATTACTGGCCGTTGACGGATGAGCGGATGCGCAAATTGACCGGCACATTGCCGCCTGAGGAACGCATCGGGGCTATGATCGTCGCAGGCGAGCAGCGGACGAATGCAGGTTTTTTGCAGGAACGGATAGCGGCCTTTGATCTGGAAGCGACACCGCAAGCAAGTTATTGGGGAGATGTTTATCTGAGGAAACAAACGCCCTCTCCAAAATGAAAAAGGCCAGCCGACGAGGGCTGGCCTTTCGTATCAGAGCGAGAGTGGTTACTTCTTCAGCTTGGCGGCGGCGTCTTTCATTTCCGTCAGATGGACATCTGCGCTCGGCACGTCCGTGACGTGGGCGATCTTGCCATCTTTGTCGATGAGGAAGGAGGCGCGGCGGGCGATGTTCTTGCCAGCTTCACGGCGGACTCCGTAGGCATCGGCGATCTTGCCATCGGTGTCAGCCAGCAAAGGGAAGTTCAGATTATGCTTGGCGATGAAAGCCTTGTGGCTTTCGGAGGAGTCGAAGCTGACGCCGATGACCTCGATGCCGTCCTTCTTCAGGTCGCCCATGCGGTCGCGAAGACCACAGGCTTGCTTGGTGCAACCGGGGGTGTCGTCCTTCGGGTAGAAGTAGAGGAGGATGGCTTTTTTGCCGGTCTGGTCGGCGAGCTTCCAAGGCTTACCGTCCTGGTCTTTGCCTTCCACAGCGGGGGCTTTATCGCCGACCTTGGGCGTTTCCGCGTGGGCGTTGAGGGTCATGACCAGTGCCGCAGCACAGGCCAGAAGAGTACTAAGTTTCATAGTGCTAGTTTAATGATTAGCGATGGGTGAACAGCGGCAAGCTAGCCGAACTGTTCCGGGTGTCAAATATCGCTCATTGGACGTTACCCCACGGGATTTGGTTCAAAGAATATGGCTAGGAGATCAATCCAAGCTCGCGGGGAACGAGAAATCTACGACAGCACCCGTGCGAATGGATTGTTCTTCCGCTTCGCACAGCAGGAGATCGTTCAAGGCATCGAGACCGGTGACGACGGTGGGTTGCTTGCCGGTCTGGATGCAATCGCGGAAGTGGGTGATCTCGCCGATGTAGCCATCAGGTCCATCGGTGGAGAGGATTCGAGGGGGTTCACCTTTGACGAAGAGCTTGTGGGCTTCCTTCCCGCGCGCAAGATCGAAGTCCGCGGTGGCACGCTCGAAATTCACAGTGTAAGCCTTGTTGAAGCCGAAGCCATTGGCGAAGGCCCAGGAGCCTTCAGCGTGGACCATCACGCCACTCGCGTAAGTGTATTGGGCGAGGACGTGATCGATGGCACCGCTCAGGCTCGAATAGCCCGTGGCATAAACACTTTTCGGTGCCCCGAAGCACCATTGTACGAAATCGACGTCGTGGATGTGGAGATCGAGCAAGGCACCACCGGATTTCGCGCCTTCGAGAAAATTGTGCTGGCCCCAGCCGGGAGGTTGGGCGACGCGGCGAAAGCGGGCGCCGAGGACTTTGCCGTAGATGCCCGTGTCGATGGTTTGCTTCAACCAAGACCAGCCAGGCCACCAGCGGGCACACATGGCGGGGAGGAAAACGCGGTCCGTCACACTGGCGACGGCAAGGATCTCACGGGCTTGCGCGGAGGTGCGGGCGAGGGGTTTCTCGCAGAGAACGTGTTTGCCCGCTTTCAACGCAGCGATGGCTTGGTCTTTGTGGGCGAGGGTGGGGGTGCAGATGTCGATGGCGTGGATGTCCGGATCGGCGAGCATTTCGGCGAAGTCGCGGTAGCCGCGCGCTTGCGTCATGTCCACCTTGAGCGGTTCTTGCGTGCCGATGTTGCCGGCGACGTCAGAGAAGTCGCCGTCGAGGCGGCGTCCACTGGGGCTGCACAGGGCGGCGACGCGAATGCCTTCCACCTGGCGATAGGCCTTGATGTGGGTGGCCGCCATGAACCCGAGACCGACTATGCCGACGTTGATCATGGAGAAACTCTAAACAAAAAGGAAACGGCTGCCCATCGGGAATTGAGGCCGCTTTTCGCGGGCTGGCGTCCAATTCTTTTTAAAAACAATCCAATACCGGAGATGGCGAGATTTTTTCTGTCTCAGCGAAGAGGGATTGGGCGGGTGATTGATGGTTTGTAAATTCAAGCAGTCCTTCATCTTATGAAAAGCAAAATCCGGCCAAGGGAGGTTGGCTATTTGGCTTATAAATTCCGTGTTTTAATTAAAATATTTATAGCTGTTGACAATTTTTAGCTATAGTTTATAAGTCTTGCATTCCAAGGGAGGGAAGGGATCACACGTGTTATTTTGCCTGTCGTCTTAAGGCATTAAGCATTGGACCTGTTAACTGCTTTTAAACGCCATGACTGAAGCTTATCTGAAAATCCATAGACGTCCGCAAATCGCGGGAGTGAGGCTTTTACCTTTATTTTTGTTGATGGCCTGTCTGGCGCTATCCTGGGCATCTTCCTTATGGGCGGCCACCAACCCTGAAGGGCCGTGCGTGGAGAAGGGGCCCTATTACGGCATGTGGACGGCCAATTACTGTCCTTCACAGACCAATACCGCCTCAATCAGTCCAACGGCCTTGTGCGGGGAAGTGGGCAAGGCGCCGACTGTGCCCACGGTAGTACCGCCGATATATCAGGAAGGGCAGAAGCAGCGGACGGTAACGTATGACTGCCCGACAACCAATGCGCCGGTGGAATATGGCGGGATATCTTATACGGTGGGCAGTGTGCAGTGGGACCCGCCGCTGCCCTCGGCACTGACGAATACGTTCACTTCCACGGCTTATGTCACGGTGACCAGCGGTGACACCAACTGCCCCAGTCCGGGGCGGGTGGATATCGGTTCGGCCACATGGACGGTTTCGTGCAACATCTCGGGCTATACCACCAATTGCACAGAAGGTGTCGTTGTGCTTACCAATGCCACGGTAAATCCTACAAACGGCTGCATTGGTTCCGGTTTTTCGGCCAGTGCGAGCCAGTCGGTGAGCAATGCCATCAAGATAATAACTTCAAATTATACCAACGCCTGCGGGAATGTTGATACTAACAACTGTCCGCCCACGTATGTGACCAATAGCGTGGCGCCGACGATAGTTTCTAACTGGTGGACGGTGAGTGTGGGCGGTTACAGCGCCAGCGGCTCGGGCCTGAGTGCATCATTCACGCCGACAAATTCCGGGGAGGGGACGATCACTTTCTTCACCAAGTACAAAAAAGTTTGTGAAGAGGGTGAGGCTGAGGTTTCCGTTCCGGCTACGTTCAAGGTCGTGAAGGTTGCTTCACTGACGCCGGACAAGGGTGACGAGGTGGATGACGGTGACGGGAATGCTGATACCAAGATGTATGTGATTTGCGCGGTCACAAATGGCGTATGCACGGTGACGGCTGTTTCGGACCCCGCCCTGGCAGAGGCTGATCTTCCATCCTGCTGGTCTTTGACTGGCGGAACAGGCACGGGCAAGCTGGTCAGAACCGTCAGTTTGACGGCTGCGGGTGATACCGTGATCACGGCGACAGCGGGGACGAGCTCGAAAGCGGTTACCATCCGGGTGAGGGGTACCGGCGCGGCAGCGCCGACTACGGTAGGGCCACCGTTGAATTACCTTCCCGTTGGGGTGGCTGCCGCTCCTGCAGGATGGGGGGTGACGGTCATTGGCGACCCGGTCTTCGACATCACTGCCTATTGCAATTCACCGCACTGGAGTTGCCGAATCACCCAGGCGGACTCGCAGATCAACCAGGCTTGCCGCCTGCTGCCGGGTGTGGTTGAGGTCACGGCTGCGCTGGTAGCTGCCGAGACAAATTGCACCACGTTGACAACCATGGCGACCAGTTTGGATACGGTGGCGAGCCAGGGCGCCCACAGCGGCTATTATATGCTCGCCGCCGTGCAAGCCCATGAAGACCTGCACATCACCCAGTATAAGGCGGCCATCGCCCCGGCCTATGTCGCGCTTATCGCAGCGGTGGAGGCGCTTAATGTTCCGCTCAAAGACTATGCTGACGCCGCAGCCGCGGCGGCTGCAATCAAAGCCAAGCCGGCGTATATCGCAGCCATGGCGACATTCCATGCCGCGGATGTGGCGGCAAACAACGCAACTGCTGCGCACATGCCGGTGGGACCGTTTAATACCGCTGAACATGGCGTCGTGGACCCCATGATCGCGACAATTAATGCTCGCAAAGCGGCATTGAAGTGCCCATAGTGATGATGCCGAGCCCTCGACATACCGGCTTTTTTGTCGGCATGTCGGACAAGCTTAAACGCTAAAAATTGTCAGAATATGAAAACAAAGCTATTAGTCATTACGGCGCTGCTGGTGGGGGTGCTGCCGATCGTCAGGCTGGCGGGTGCTCCGGAGTCGTTCACCGCGCAAAAAAATCGTGTGTTTATGGCTGAAGACAAAGTGGAAGCCCGGCTGAAACTTTTGAAGGATGACGACCAGGGCGTGTACGGCTTGGTCGTGTCTTTGCACAACACAGCAGATGACCGGGACATCGCGGTGGCGCTTAACACGTACCAACCGGCATCCTTTCTTATCACGATTAGTGATGAAAAAGGCCAGACAGTGTCCAAGCCGCTGAAGAAGTTCACGACCGAAGACACGCAAACCTTTGAAACGGTGAATATCCCCAAAGGCGGTACGCGCGAGTGGTTTTTTCCAATCGCGGACTTTCTGAACGACAAGAACTGGGCTGCGAAAGGAGCCAAAGGAAGCTTGTTTCTTTCGATTGCCTGTTCTTATGGGCCAATTAACACCAACGGAGGGCTGGCAGAACAGAAGCGTATCTTGATCAACTTGCATGACACAGACGTCCTCTTCACAGCTAAAGCCTTGGCGGGAAATGCCAAGGAAAAATATGAGCGTGCGGTGAAACAGGCCAAGTAGTGCTAGTCATCCTAGCGCGGGTCCATGGTTTATTATGAGACCGAAGCCCTCTTCGACCTGTGCCTTGGTGCTCTTATTGTTGCTGGCCGTAATGGAAACCAGTGCGAAATCGGTTTCCTCCGGCAATACCAATCAACCGGCGGTTCTGCCGCCGGTATCGGAGCCGCCGACAGGGCCTCTTTCCTCCCGGTCGGTCTTGGCTTGGGACAGCAGCAAGAAGACGGTCAACGTTTCCAGTAGCGACACGGATGCCGATTTTGCCTTCAGTTTTACCAATACTACGGCACACAAACTTATCATCCAAAGGGTCGAAGCATCTTGTGGTTGCACCACCTTGCGTCTGCCTCCATTGCCTTGGGAGATAGCGCCGGGCGCGAATGGTCGGGTGGATTTTTTGATCAATGTGGCGGGTAAAAGCGGTACGCTTTACAAAACGGTGACAGTGGTCACAGACAAGGGCTCATGTATTTTAAGGGCCGATATAGTCATCACTCCGGCCTTGGCCCCGCCATCACCCGCTGAAGTGGGGAAGCCTTTGGCGTTGATGACGCTTCCGGCGACGACCCCGAATAATCTGGTGGCGGGCAAGGTAGTAGCCCCGGTAGTCAACAAACAGGTGCAGAATGCGCCCAAGATGCTGAATCCGGACCGGGGACGTAATTTCCAGACGGCGGCGGCGGACCGGCAGGCGGTGTTCAAAGGGGATTGTGTGCGCTGCCATGTCACACCGGGGGAAGGAAAGCTGGGGAAAGCATTGTATGATGCCTCCTGCGGCATCTGCCATGACAGCCATAACCGGGCGACGATGGTGCCTGATTTGCTGGCGTTGAAGATGCCGACAGACAAGGATTTCTGGCGGGCTTGGATCACGTATGGCCGGCCGAGTTCGCTGATGCCGGCCTTCGCGCAAGCAGAGGGTGGACCGCTGACGGAGGAGCAGATAGCGTCTCTGGTGACCTATTTGACGACTGCCATACCGTCCCGTCCCAATGAATTTGAATAAGCGCCTTTTCGGGAAAGGCTGGCCTGATGAAACAAAAATCAATTTTGATCATTTTGCTGCTGTGCCTGCCGGTGGTGGTTTTGGTGACGGCGGTGATCAATCGCTCGGCGGCCGCCCGGCGCCAGACGATACCGGTCTGGTTTGAACAGATGAAGGTGATGGAGCGGTCCCAGAATTTGAGCGTCTTGAGCAAGCTGGGGGAAGCCGATGTGCCGATGTTGCGGGAGGCGATGCTTTCTTCCCGGCCCAGTCAAAGGGTCAAAGCGATATGGGTGCTGGGTGAACTGAAAGCGGCGGCACGGCCAGCAGTCCCGGAAATGGTTCAGGCCCTTTATGATGATGACGCGGGGGTGCGGGCCAATGCGATCCAAGCCTTGGCCAAAATCGGAGTCTCTGACCAAGGGCTGATCCCCGTTTTGCTGCCCCGGCTTAATGACCCTGACCTGGGAATGAGTGGCAGCGTGGCGGACCTGTTGACCAGGATCGAGGAGGAATGCCGGACACAGTCTGCCGGTGCTTTCAGCAACCGTTTTGAATATGTCGCGGCGTTTCTGCAGGCGTCGTCCCCACGTGCAAGGCTGATGAGTCTGCCCAAGCTCACGAAGCTCTCACAAGAAGATGTAAGGGTGAGCGGGGCGTATGACCAACTGCTGAATGACTCTAATGGCTGGGTGCGGGAGCAGACACGGGTTTACCTGAGCAAACAGCGGGCCGCAGGTTCGATCTAGACTGGCCGCAGGCAACCACGCCGGGCACCCATCATCACCCGCTGCTTCAATCGGTCGTTAAGGGAGGGAGCGGGTTCACCTCAAATCGACTGTTTCCGGCAAACCTGGCCAACGATGAATCAGCGTCGGCTAACGTTGGAGGCTGCGTCTACGCTCAGGCGCGGAGTTTTAGGCCCTTCACATTTTCAACGAAAGTGACGAAGCCGGTTGCCTGCTGCACGAAGCGTTCGCGCAGTTCGGGGTCTTTGAATTTGCCCTGCGCATCGAGCTGATTCATGACGCCGGGGATGAAGACACGGTTGGGATAAATGTAGGCGTTGCGATAGCCGAAGATCTGCTGGAGATGTTCCACGGGACGAAGCGCGCCGAACATGCCGGCAGCCACGCCCACGAAGCAAACCGGGCGATGCTCAAAGGCTTCGGGGAATTTCAGCATATCGATGAAGTATTTCAGCACACCAGGCATGCCGCCGTTGTATTCGGGGGTCACGATCACGAGGCCATCGGCCTTCAGCACACCGTCGCTGAAAGGGGTGAAGGCGGCGGGCTTCGTCCCGTAGGCGGCGGAGGTGAAGAGTTCCGCCGGGAGCTGGGTGAGGTCCAACGTCTGCGTCTGGACTTTCAGATCACGGTAGATGGCTTCGATCTCGGCGGTGACTTTGCGGGTGTTGCTGTCGGCGCGATTGGTTCCGGAGATGAGCGTGATCATGTTTTAAGCGGTTGCTGGAAATGAGTTTGCGGCCAAATGGGTGCCGTTCGCCGATGATTTAACGAAAAAGGGGTTTTGTCCATGGGGCAACGGGAAAATAATTCCTAAGGGATAAGGCTCTTTCCTGTTCCGATTTCATCCAATAGTGGGTTGAAAACAGGCACATTTGGGTCGAGGTTGCCGCATCTTGAACCGGCGTAAATACTTTCAGATTTTAGAAGCATTACGAGTTCAGCTCAAAGGTGATCTGGTGGCCAAGCCCGATAGTTTTGCGAAACGGGGGGCCGAGGCCAGTTACCAAATCGGAGTGCTGACGGAGTATGAAGAGGTGCTGCCGTTGATGAGGCCGGTCATCACCACGCTCAGAAAGACGGTGGAAGGGTATTACAGCGAGAATGTGCACCGGGGATTGGCCCTGCACTTCGCACTGCAAGACCTCGATAAGCTGGAGTCACTGTGGCCGGCTGAAAAGGAGAAGCCGGAGGCAAAAGACGAAGGAGAAAACCCGTTAGAGCGGTTTTAGAAATTATGTAGCGGTGTGGTGGAGAGAAGGGAGAGCGGTCTTTTTGGGTTCTGGCTTCGTTTCGGCTCAGTCACAGGGTTGCTTGGAATCTGCTCCTTCGCCAAAGCCTCGCCAGAACCCAAAAATCCGCGCTCCACACCGCTACATAATTTCTAAAAACGCTCTAGCGTAGAAGAGACGCGGGCGATACTCAGTGAGACGGGCGCAGTCGGAAGATTTTCAGAGTCATGCC
>JAJNBN010000100.1 GCA_021156225.1 Verrucomicrobiota bacterium
CTGTAACGAGATCTTCCAGAATTGGAAATTGGAGGACGCGATGGCGTTCGCGAAAATGGCGGGGTATGACGGGATCGAGATCGCGCCGTTCACGATCGCGAAGTATGTGACGGAGATCTCTCCGGCGCAGCGCGAGGAGATCAAGGCGGCGGCGGCGCGCACGGGCATCGCCATCACGGGCATCCACTGGGTGCTGGTGCAGGCGGAGGGGATGTATGTGACGCATCCGGATGCGGCGATCCGCGCGAAGACGCAGCGATACTTCGTGGAGCTGGTGAACTTCTGCGGGGACATCGGCGGCAAACGCATCATCGTAGGCTCGCCGAAGCAGCGGAACTTGATGGAGGGCGTCACCTATAAGCAGGCGTGGGATTGGGCGCTCGAAGTATTTCGCCCGGCGGTGAAGCGGGCGGAGGAGCGAGGAATCGTGATCTGCTTCGAGCCGCTGGCGCCGGCGGAGACGAACTTCATCAACACGGCGGAGGATGGGATCAAGTTCACGAAGGAGCTGAACAGCCCGGCTTTCAAAATCATCATCGATGTGAAGGCGATGTGTTCCGAGAGCAAACCCATCCCGCAGATCATCAAGGAATCGCATCCGAACTTCGCCTACTTCCATGCGAATGATGCGAACTTGAAGGGGCCGGGATTCGGGGACGTGGACTTCAAACCGATCGCGGCGGCGCTGAAGGAAGTGGGCTATGACGGGTGGGTGTCGGTGGAGGTGTTCAAGTTCGAGGAAGGCGCGGAGGTCATCGCGACGAAGAGCATCGAGTATCTGAAGAAGGTGTTTGTTTAATTGATTCTGAAAAAGCAAACACCCGCCGATCGCGCGATGGGCGGGTGTTTTGTTGGGATCAGAATGGTTATGGCAGGTGTTTCAGGAACACGTTGCGGAAGCCCACGGCGTCATTGTGACCGGCGAAGCCGAAGAAGCCATTCGTGCGGTCCTTGCCGGGGTGCGGCTTGTTGGCCATGTATTCGGTGATCTTGCTCAGGTCGGTGTCCAGAATGACGGAGCCGTTCAATTCCACCTTGAGGTTGGAGCCTTTCACGGTGACTTCCTGGAAGTTCCATTCGCCTTGAGGACGCAGGTATCCACGATGGGCAGCAGCGATGCCGTAAGCGGAACCATGGGCCTGGCGAGGATCGAGCTTGGCATACTTCTCATGCTCGGTATCGAGCACCTGGAGTTCGCAGAGGCCGACGTAGGCGGTATCGCCCTGGCCGGGGTAACGGAGAGCGAGGCCGTTGTTCCCGCCGGGAGGTAACTGAAATTCCACGCGAGCCACGAAGTCTTTCGTGTCTTCGTTGAAATAGATGGTGCCGCCTTTGCCGGGCTTGCAGTAAACGGCGCTGTCCTTGATCTCGTAGTTCTCCACGGGGCCGAGCCAGCCGGTGAAGTCCTGGCCGCTGAAGATGGGCTTGAAGCCGCTCTTGTTCTTCGAGGAGAGAAGCTTGTTGGCTTCAACCGAGCCGATCTCGCGGATGAAGATATTGCGCCAGCGGATTTCGCCACCGTGGGTCTGGAGCTGGATGGGGCCCTTGGCGGGCACGGGACGGGGACTGGCCTTGATGGCGGCGTCCTTGCTGTTCTTATCGAAGTAGTTCTCGAGGATGGCATGATCCACGACGAGCTTGTCGTTCAGGTAGATGGTTACGCGAGAGCCGACCATGAGGATGCGGAACTTGTTCCATTCGCCGAAGGGCTTGTCGGCCTTTACGAGCGGGTCTTTGCCGGGCGAATTGGTGGAGTTGTTCCACAGGCCGCCGGAGCCTTTATCCGCACCGAGCTTGAACTTGGCTTCCTCAGTGTAATCCCAGATCTGGACCTGGGGCACGCCGCGCAGGTAGATGCCGGAATCGGCCTTCGGCACGGTCTTATATTCGAGGAGCAGTTCGAAATCGTCGTAGTCCTTCTCCGTGGTGGCATACATGCCGAAGCCGTCGTTCACCAGTTCGTCATTCTCCACATACCAGTGGGCTTTGCCGGTGTTGGTGCTGACCTCCATCATGGAGCCTTTCACGCTGGCATCGGTCCACTTGCGGATCTGCTCGGCGCGATCGGCGTCGGACATCTCGAGCAACTTGCGATGATCAAAGGTCGTGCCGCCCCGCCAGCCGGTGAGGTCTTTGCCATTGAAGAGCGCGGTGAAGCCCTCGGGCGGTTTGCCGGCGGAGGCCGCGGGACCCGCGAAGTCGGAGGTGCTGCAACCGGTCACGAGCGCCATCAGGGACAAGGCGAGGACGGGGGTGGTGAGAAAGTTTTTCAGTTTCATGCTGGATTGGTCATTCCGTAGGTAACGGCAAGAGCTTCGACGGTCAAGCCGCAGAATGGATTCAGGGAAAGGGTAGAAAAGCTCAAAAAGCAAAACTCAAAGCTCCCAGGAAAGAAAAAGAGGGCGTACTGAGATGTCATCGCGTCCGGCGGTTTAACAGAATTCTTTTCTTTTTAACGGCGCGCCCTACTCTCGCCGGTTCATGAGCGAAGCGAGTGCACCGAAAGCGGCCAAGTGGCCGTTCCTGCTGGCAGACCTGGTCCTGTTGGGCCTGGCCGGGCTGATCTTTCAACGGGGCCACAATCCCTTAGAGCCGTTTGAGCTGGCGGGCGTGGTGGCCTGCGGCGTCATCGGCGCCTGGTGCTTCATCCAGCCCTTCTTGCGCGAGTATGAGGCGGTGGTGCGCTTCGCGGAATCGAACTCCCTCACGGACACGGTGCAACAGATCCATAATGTGGAGAAGGTGGGCCAGGAGATCACCTCAGCCTTGAACTACTTGCAGACGGCCCAGTTGGAGAGCCAGAAAGCCGTCACGGCCGCGAAAGAGATCGGCGACCGGATGACGACTGAGGCGACGAACTTCGCCCAGTTCATGAAGACGGTGAATGACACAGAGAAGAGTCATCTGCGTCTGGAAGTGGAAAAACTGCGCCGCTCGGAAGGTGACTGGCTGCAAGTGGTGGTACGGATGCTGGATCACACGTTCGCCCTGCAACACGCCGCGATGCGCTCGGGTCAACGTAGCCTCATCGAACAGCTCAGCCAGTTCCAGTTTGCCTTGCGCGATGCGGGCCGGCGCGTGGGTCTCGTGGCTTACGGTGCGGAAGCGGGTGAGGCGTTTGATGCCCAGAAGCATCATCCAGCCGATGGGAAGTTGCCGGAAGGCGCGGCCACCGTCGGTGAAACGACCGCGCCGGGATATACGTTCCAAGGCAAGCTGGTGCGCCCGGCGCTGGTGATCTTGGCGACGCCTAAAGTTGAAGCTGCGCCGATGGCGGAACTTCCCACGGAAGCCGTTACAGAAACGGTCGCCCCCGCTGAAGTGGCAGCGGTGGAGACGGAGCGAGAACCGCGGTTATTGTAAATGGAAGCGGCCCGTAGGACGTAACGTTCCTTCAACAAAGCGGTGATTCTGGGCGGCGTCTTTTTTCATCCCAGGCTGCCACCTTCTTTCTGAGGAAGGTGAGCACCCGCGGGGATTACCGGCAGCCTCCAACGTTTCCAAGCCCCTTTGCGCAAACGCTATACCCGGTCAGAAATCGTTTGAGGCCATTTCGCCGCACAGGGGAGGGCAGAGTGTCCATTGGCGGTGATAGTGGAAAAAATGAGGGGCAACAGTGTTCTGGGATGGGCAAGAAAGGACCTGAAGGAACGTTTTCCCGCCATTGCGTGAAGGGTGGCAGATGTATTACGCTCCCCCGGTCATCAGCCATGAAGCATGCGATTTTACATAGCCTGAGCCGCGTCGTCCGGTCGCTCCCGCAGTGGGTAGGTGTGGTGGCGGTCTGGAGTGGTCTCATGGTGTCGGCTCAAGCTCAGACAGCCACGGTGGAAGGCATGGTGACGTTGCCCAAGCCCAAGACCACCGCCGTGCCCAATGATCGCTATGGCTTGAAGACCGGGCAAGTGGCCCCGGCACCCGCTGCGGTGGCGGTAGTTTATCTGGAAGGACACTTTGCGGCGGCGACCAATGCCGTGACGACCAACCGGGTGCAGATGGCGCAGAAGGGATTTCAATTCACCCAGGTGGTCTTGCCCGTGCAAAAGGGCACCTACGTGGAGTTCCCGAACCTGGATGAGGACTATCACAATGTCTTCTCCTATTCGAAAACGAAGCGGTTCGATCTCGGACGTTATCGGAAGGATGAGAAACCGGCGGCGGTGTTGTTCGACCAGCCCGGTTTGGTGAAACTATACTGTGAGATCCATGAACACATGCGGGCGAACGTGCTGGTGCTGGATACGCCCTATTTCGTGACGACGACGGCAGAGGGCGCGTTCAAGCTGCCGAATCTGCCCCCGGGCAAGTACGTGCTCAAGGCGTGGGTGGATGAAAAGGACGTGCGTTCACAGCCAGTGGAGCTGAAGGCCGGGGAGACGTTGAAGGTGGAGTTTAAAGGCCCATGAAGTCGTTGCTGCCGAACTTCAGCTTCCGGTTCAAGTTGCTGCTGGCCATGATGTTCGTGGTCGTGGGTGCGACGGGGGCCACGCTTTACGTCACGCAGGCGCGTATGCAGGTGGCTTATCAGCGGCTGTTTGCAGAAAGGTTCACGGGACAGATCGCGGTGTTCAACAGCATGCAGGAGGCGCGGCTCGCCACCATCACCGCCAAGTGTCTGGAGCTGACGCAATCCGTGCGGATCAAGGCGGCGTTGGAAGCGGCGAAGGAATCAGGCGACAGCCAGTCATTATACCAGACGACTTTTGATGAATTGAATCTGCGGGATGCCATCGTGCAAGTGGCGCGGCAGCGGCGGCCGCTGCCGGATATGGCCCTCATCCGCTATTTGGATGCCCAAGGCCATGAAGTCCCTCCGCCGGTCGTGGCATTTGGCGGTGCGGTACGCATGAGCAAGGAGCGGGTGAAGTCGCAACTGGCCGAGGTGAGCAAGGTGCTGGCCGAAGGGCCCCTGCAGCAGATCGGTTATCTGGCCATGCTGGACCACGGAAACCGGATCCGCAGTGTGGAGCGGCTGCGGGGTCAGGAGAAGCAGGCGGAGTTGATGGAGGTGATTGTCACCAAGATTTTTGATCGTGAGGACAACCTCCTCGGCGCACTGGTGATCGGCATCCCTTTCGCGAATAACACGGAGCGCAATCTGAGCGATTACAGCCGCATCAAAAGCGGCATCTGGTCGGACAACATGCTCTATACCACCAGCCTCGCCCCGGCCGATGCCGTGGAGATCAACACCAAGATGCGAGAGATGATGGAGACGCAACGCATCAAGGTGGAAGGGACCTTCGATGTGCGGGTAGGCAGCGAACCGCACCAGGTGTTTTTCCAGCGGATGAACCGGGAATCAAATTTTCCGGCCACATACCAGGTGAGCATCTACTCCATGGCCGAGGCGACCCAAAACCAGCAGGACCTAGAATCACTCATCATCCGCTTCGGCTCGATGCTGCTGGCGGGCGCCTTGCTGATCAGTGTGTTGCTGAGCAATGGTTTCTCCGCACCGATCCGGGAAATGGTGACCGCGACAAGTGAGATCCAAAAAGGCAATTTCAATGTGCGCGTGACCGTGCGTAGCAAGGATGAAGTGGGGCAGCTCGCGAAGTCGTTCAACGAGATGACCGCCGAACTGGCGCTGAAAGAGAAGTACCGCGCGGTACTCGACATGGTGGCGGACAAGGAGGTGGCGCATCAGATGGTCCACGGCGCGATGGCGCTGGGCGGCGAGAAACGCGAGATCAGCGTGCTCTTCTGCGACATCCGCGGCTTCACCGCCCACACGCAGGGCATGGACCCTGCGGAAGTCATCAAGATGCTGAACGAGCACATGACCGCGCTGACGAAGGTGGTCTATGAACACAACGGCGTGGTGGACAAGTTCGTGGGCGACCTGGTCATGGCCATCTTCGGTGCGCCGAAGAGCTACGGTAACGATGCCTACAATGCTACGCGTTGCGCCGTGCGGATGATCGAGGAGCGGAACAAGCTGAACGAGACTTCGCAACACAAGATCACGGTCGGCATCGGTATCGCCACGGGTGAGGCGGTGGCCGGTTGCATGGGCTCAGCGGATCGTCTGAATTACACCGTACTAGGCGCGCGCGTGAACCTCGCTTCACGCCTGTGCAGTGTCGCGGGCCGGATGGAGGTGGTGATCGACGGAGCGACGAAGGAAAAGGTGGGCGAGCCGCTGGATGTGGAGACCGTGCAGGATCTGACGCTGAAAGGTTTTTCCCAAGCGGTGAAAGCTTACAAGGTCATCGGTGTGCGCGCCCAAAAGGAGGAGCTATGAAGCATTGGCAATCATTGGTCTGCGGCCTGAGCATTATCCTCACCAGCACGACGGCGAATGCGCAAGCGTTCCTGGATCAGGTGGATGAGGCACTGCATTTCGAGACCCAGAACGGTTGGTTCCGCACTGACTTCAGCGGCACGCTGGACTTGGAGGGCTATTACGTGGACCAGCGTCCACCGGGACTTATTTTTCCGGACGACAATCATTACTTCAATCCCCGCCTGTCCCTGTTCTTGGATACGCACTTCGGCAAACACTTTTACAGCTTGGTACAGTTTCGCGCGGATCGGGGCTTCGATCCCGGCGCGGCTGACAGCGCGGCCCGGTTCGATGAATACCTGCTGCGCTATCAGCCGTTCGAGGAAGCTTGGGTAAATGTGCAGGTGGGAAAATTCGCGACCGTGTTCGGGGATTGGGTGAACCGGCATGATTCGTGGAACAATCCCTTCATCACTGCGCCGGTGGCTTATGAGAACGTGCTGACCATCACGGATCAAACCGTGCCGGCCACACCCGCAGGTTTCCTGGCGCGCAAAAATAATTTCGATCAAAAGGCGGCCTGGTTGCCGGTCTTGTGGGGACCGGCCTACACGAGTGGCGCGGCTGTTTTCGGCCGCGTTGGTCAGGTGGATTACGCCGTGGATTTCAAGAACGCCTCCATCTCCTCGCGTCCCACCGTATGGGATGCGCGGCATCTGGGCTGGGAACACCCGACGTGGAGCGGACGTTTAGGCTGGCGCCCCAATGCCGCGTGGAAGCTGGGCGTATCCGCAAGTCACGGGGCCTATCTGCTGCCGGTGGCGGAAACGGTTTTGCCCGCCGGCAAGACGCTGGATGATTACGCGCAGACTTCAGTAGCCTACGATCTCGCGTATGCGTGGCGCGAGTGGCAGTTCTGGGGTGAGTTCGTGTTCTCCCGTTTCGATGTGCCGAACGTGGGCAATGCCGACACCGCCGCGTACTTCATCGAGGGTAAGTACAAACTCAGTGCGCGCGCGTTTGCCGCCTTGCGGTGGAACCAGCAGTTCTTTGATCCGGTGCAGAACGGCGTGGGCGGTGAGGAAGATTGGGATAACGACATGTGGCGCATGGACGCAGCGCTGGGTTACCGGCTGACCCGTCATCTGCAGGGCAAGCTCCAATACAGCTACAGCCACCAAAAAGGTAATCACCAGCAAGGCGAGCAACTGGTGGCGGTACAAGCGACACTGAAGTTTTGAGCGGGTAGGAGCGTGGAACCATCAATGCATTTGCGTTGGCTACGGCTGGCCTTGAGCTTTGCCGCCCTGATTTGGGGTGCGGCGGGGGTGGGCATTCTTCTTAGCTGGCCGGCCGCTGAGGCAGTCTTGCAACAACTCGGTGCCCAACCCATCGCTTATGATCGCATGTTGGATTATTGGCTTCGGATGACCGCCGGCGCCTTCGGATTGATCGGGTGCGGTTTTCTTGGACTGGCGATTTCTCCGCGGAAGTTTGCCAATGTTCTTCCTTGGGCAGGCGCCCTCATGCTAGTCGAAGGTCTGATCCTGCTCGTGCATGGGATGCGGCTTTCCCTGCCGCCGCTGCCTTTCTATGCCGATACAGCGGCTTGTTTGCTGGATGGGACTGCAATCATTTATCTGGCTCGTCGTCTTGAACGGACCCGCGTTCCGGCTTGACGGTATGAGGTTCTGCGGAAGAATGACCGTCAAGGTGGTGCGCAAGTCGTGACCACCCAAACTGTTCAGCGGATGAAGGGCCAACCAAAGATTCTGACACACCTGCTCGCGGTGACCACCGTGTTAAGCAGCGGCATGCTATCCCTCAGCGCGGAAGAGGCGTCCGAGCATCTGATGACCACCGGGTCAGGCACGCAGATCAGCGGCTATGTGAGCACTTCAGCGAGCTGGATCGGTCAGCCAGTGTTTTCGCTCTGGCACATCTTGCCTCCCGCCGCACCCTTTAGCGGATCAACTGCCGGGCCTTCCCCGTTGATTCAGCAATTCGTTTACATCGAGGTGAACCGGCAGCAACCACCCCCGTCGTTTCCGCCCTTGCCGCCTCCGCCTTATGATCCGCTCGTTCCTTCAGTGCATGAAGTGACACCACGGGTTCACTGGGCACCAGGTTCGGCCGGGGTCGAGCTGGCCGCAGTTCCGGAACCGGCCACGATGACTTTACTGGGTGTGGGAGCTGCAGCCTTGTTTGCCTGCGGCCGGCGAAAGAAAACGGGGTGATTCCCAGGTTGCCGCACGAGAAATATTCCTGCCGAAAAAGACCGGGCTCAACCGCTGCCGTCAGAAGAAAAACCGGCGGGCACCCACCAGCATCAGACACGCAAAAGAGGCGATCAACCCAGGATGCCACTCCGGAATCTTGGGCGTGTACTTGATGTCATGCAGCGCGATCCACTGGTTACCTGGATTATTCGGCGCATTGGCGTCGTTACCGTAACTGAAGCTGAAACTGTTGATGACATTCGTTCCGGTGAATTCGTAGTCCGCATTGCCCGCAGTCGTGGTGTCCGAGGCGCTGTTATTTCCTCGCACATAGATATTGGTGCCGCTGCTCTGCTGCTCGTTCGCACTGTAGTCATCAATATCGGACGGAGCCACCCACTTCCCTTTGAGGTTTTTGCCCAGCAGGTAAATCTTGTCCGTGTAGCCCACGTTGCTGTCATTGCTGTCATTCTCGTCGATGTCGAAGATCGAGAAACTGACATTCTCCACCCCGTAAGCGTAATGAAACGTCACCGTGACATAGATTTCCTGATCTTCG
>JAJNBN010000101.1 GCA_021156225.1 Verrucomicrobiota bacterium
GACCCCAAACGCCCGGATGTTCGCTTGCGCCCCGATATTCTGGACAAGTGGAAGCAGGAATTGAAGAAGGAAGCTCCCTACGCTTACAAAGACATCACCCCGGTTATTAAGACTCTCCAGGCTGCTAAGATCGCCACGCCGGTGGTCGAACTCTTCCCTTTGATGACCGTGAAGCAATGAAGTGGGTAAACAACGTGATTGCATCCTTCCCTCTTTTATTGCCTCCTGACTCAAGCATCCCCCGCGAAAAACCAATCGTCTCAGCGCTTGTTAGCTGCTTGCCTGAATCATCACTTCCCTTTTAACCTCAATCCGCTGTGCAGGCCAAGGGCTGCGGGATACTCGCTCCGTTCCGGGTTCTGGTGCCTGCTCAAGGCGCAACTAATACAACATATGAAACCAGTCCTCGCCCTTGTTATCAGTCTGCTTTTGCCGATTTTGACGTTTGGCGCTTCGGTCGTGGAAAACGCACAGAAGCAGGCGCAAGAATGTGTCACTGCCTCAATGAAACGGGATTGGCCCACGGTCGTCTCTTACACTCATCCCACACTGGTCAAGATGAGCGGCGGCAAACGCGCCTTGGAACAGACGCTCGTCAAAACCTACCAGGAACTGGACAAGCAAGGTGTGGTCTTTGAAAAAGTGGAAGTAAGCATGCCGGGGGAACCCGTAAAGGTGGGTAAAAATCTCATCGTCCATGTGCCGCAGACCGCGATCCTCCGTATCAACGGCAAACGGATACAGTCGGAAAGCGTGCTCATCGGACTTTCCTCCAATGACGGCAAGAAATGGACGTTCACGGATACCGTTGAGATGAGCGAGGCGTTGTATCAGCAGATTTTTCCTGACCTTCAGGGCTTGATTCCTTTGCCCGCCAAGAAGGACCCCATAGTCTTAAAAGCTGAAGCGTCAACTCCGACTCCAACCCCTTCGCCGGAAGCCGCTCTTTCGCCTGAGAAAACAGCTGCCGCCCGCGACTTCTTCGCGCGCTATGAAAAATTGCAAAGGGAGTTCGATACGGCGGCGATCGATCTCTATGCCGACACGGCCAACATCAAAAATACACGGCGTATGCCGGATGGCACCAGCCGTGATATGGCATTGACCGGAGCAGCGTATAAGACTCTCTTGCGACAGGTGTTGCCCACGGCCAAGGCCCGTGGTGACACCAGCAAATATTCCGAGGTCAAATATCAGGCGGAAGGCACCGGCATCCGCATCACAGCCACTCGCTATTCCGAGCTGAAGAAATATTCCAGTCCGTTCTCGCTGCTCATCAAACAGCAGGACAGCCAGTGGTTGATTGTGGGAGAAGCAAGTGAGTCCAAGCCTTAAAAGCCGAATCTGTCCCCTTTGCGATTCCCCTTATTATGGCTTGGTTGAACTCTTGGTGGTGAATCGCTGGCGATGTCACTTTTCCTCAGGCTTTTGCAGTGTCATCCAGATCAATCCAATGCCGAATAGGACCGCTGTAACACCCAATCCCCGGACTTGGTTTTTAGACATCGTAACACTTTCTGACCGGTTGGATGGCCACTTGGGGGCAGGTAGAATGGCCATGCGGCGTCCCGCGGGCGCACACGTCGCCATCGCACCCACCACGATGAACACACTGGCGACCACCAGCATCGCTATTTCGGCACCCGAAAACCGTTTCATGAATTCACGTTAAATAGTTTCATCCAGGCAACGGAATTATAAAGCGAAAAGGCGCTTGGAATCGTCACGCTGGCTAAGGTTGCCTAGCCGGTCATCATCGGTTAACCTCCTCCCATCCGAGATGAACGAGGAGATTAAATCACTGGTGGAGAGCCTGAAGCGCGGGCAATTCGATGATCCGGCGGCGAAGATCGAGTTGCTGGCGGCAGCTTTGCGCGAGCATCAGGCGGCGCCCGCCCAGATCATCGCGCTCCTGCAAGCACCCCAGACCCCGCTGCGCCTCGCGGCCTTGCACGTCTGTGAGAATACCAAGGACGAAGCCCTCATCACGGAGATCATCAAGCTGGCCGGTGATGCCCAAAGCAAAGTGCGGCTGAAGTTGGCGGAGGTATTGGGCGGCATCCCTACCGGGGAGAGCACGACCACCCTCGGCAAACTGATCACGGATGAAGATGATGACGTGCGCAAGGCCGCCATCAAAAGCGCCTCCGTCCGGGACGCCATGGTGCCCGCCCTGCTCACGGCCCTGGAAAAGGATGAGGACTGGGAAGTCCGTCTCGCCGCCGCCAATGCCCTCGGCGAAGCGCGCAAATTTGAAGCCGCCAGCCTTTTCTTCAAAGCGGTCGCCAATGAGTCTGATTACGACGTGGCCCGTCGCGCGGCGGAGCTGTTGGAGAAGGCCATGGTCGAAGATCGCGAACGGGCGATCGCCGCGTTTCCCACGGATATCACGGTGCTGGGCAAGGCCGAAGCGCGGTTTAAAGATTCCTCCGGCGATCAACGCTATCCCCAACTGATCGGCTGGATCAAGACCCGCACCACCACGAGCGTCGATCCCCAGGCCCTCACCCGTTTCGGCACCGACCTCACCGCCCTTGCCGCACAAAAAGCCCTGCCCCATGCGCATCAAGTGGAGGAGGCCTGTGCCACTGTCCTGAAGCTCCTGTGCCGCGAGAAGCGCCGGTCCATAGTCCTGCTCGGCCCCGCCGGCAGCGGCAAGAGCGCGCTCGTCAACGAACTCGTCTATCAGCTCGCCAAAGAGGAAAATGGCGGCTGGCGCGTGCTGCGCATCTCGCCTTCCGATTTCATGGCGGGCACGCTCTACATCGGCGAATGGGAAACGAAGGTGCGCGATCTCGTGGCCGCGGTGAAACAGCCGCGCAAGGTCATCATCTACGTTCCGAACCTGAGCGATCTTTCCGCCGCCGGCGTCTGGAGCAAATCCGATTCCAGCGTAGCCACCGCCCTCGCTCCCTATCTGGAGGAAGGTTCCGTGGTGCTGTTGGGCGAAAGCTCCGCCGAGGCTTTTGAAAAAGGCATCGGGCGCGTGGCTTCCTTGCACCGCCTGTTCGATGCCGTGCTGGTGCCCGAGACGAACGAGGTGCAGACCCGCAACATCCTGGCCGCCGTGCGCGACGAGGAAAATCTTCCCGTGCCCGATGATGTCCTGGCGCAGCTCCAGAGCTTAAGCTCGCAGTTCCTCGGCCACATCGGCAGTCCCGGCAACGCCGTGTCCCTGCTGCGCGCGGTCATCCAGATGGCGCATGATTCCGGCAAACCGCTGGGCTATCGCGACGTGCTGGAGATGCTCTCCAAGTCCACGGGCATCCCGGTGGATTTCCTGGACGACAACGTGCCGCTCAACTCCACGGAGGTGCAGCATTTCTTCGAGAAACGCATCATCGGCCAGCCGGAAGCGGTTGAGGCTGTCGTGGATCTCGTCACGTTGATCAAGTCCGGCCTGACGGACCCGATGAAGCCATACGGTGTGATGCTCTTCATCGGACCTACGGGCGTGGGCAAGACGGAACTCGCGCGGGCGCTCGCCGAATACATCTTCGGCGATGCTGCGCGTTTGAAGCGTTTCGACATGAGCGAATTCGCCAGCCCGGACGCGTACGTGCGCCTCATCGGCGAAGGCAACCAGAACGGCCAGCTCACCGATGCGATCCGGCAGCATCCATTCTCCGTGATCTTGCTGGATGAGATCGAGAAATCGCACATGAACGTGTTCGACCTTTGTCTGCAGATCTTCGATGCGGGTCGGCTCACGGATGGACGCGGACGCACCGTGGATTTCCGCCGCACCATCATCATCCTCACCTCCAACATCGGCGCCGAAGGCCCCGGACGGCCCACGGGCTTTAATCCGTCGGCCAACAAAACGGCCGAGATGGACAAGGACCGGACCTTCCGCGAGCTGTCGCGCGTGTTTCGCCCGGAGTTCCTGAACCGTATCGATCGCCTGGTGCATTTTCATCCGCTGTCATTGGAAGTGGCGGAACGCATCGCGCGACGTGAAGTGGACCTGGTGTTGCAACGTTCCGGCATCAAGCGCCGGGACATCACGGTCGAGATGGACCCCGCTGTATTGGCGTTCCTGGTGCGCGAAGGCTATTCACCGCACTTCGGCGCGCGTCCGCTCAAGCGGACCGTCGAACGCGTGCTCCTGTTGCCGCTCGCCCGGGCGATCGCCAGCGGTGGTATCAAGGGCAAAACTCTCCTGCACATTACGCTCGATAACAACCGGGTGCAGGTGAGGCAGACCCGCCAACAGGTGGAACCCGTCGTCCATCCGCCAGTGGAGCCGCGTGAGTCCGCCGTGACTGAAAAGGTCACCGCACTCGCGGGTGAACTCGCTGCCTTGGAACCGCAGGTGCAGCGGTTGACCGAACGCAAATCCCATCTGCTGGAACAGACGCAGAGCGCCGGCTTCTATGACAATGTCAGCCTGCGCACCGCCGTCTTCGACGAGATCCACAAGCTCGACATGTTCCTCGCACTGCACCAGAAACATGAGAAGGCCATCACGGGCCTGCAGCAACGTTTGCAACGTGGAAACGTGAGTGTGCCGGAGGAGAGCCGGTTTCAAAAAGAAGTGCGCCAGCTTGCCAGTGGCATGGAGCAGATCCGGTTCGTGGCCCATTGTCGTGATGCCGCGGAACTAGGCGATGCCGTCATTTGCCTGTCGCTGGTGGAACGCACCGGCGCTTCACAGGGCGGCGTGGAGAAAATCGCCCGCATGTATGAAGCGCTCGCGAAACGCCGCAAGATGAGCGTGGAATTTCTGGGCGAGCACTATGACGAAAAACGTGACCGTGCCTATCTGCTCGTCGCGGGGCTGGGAGCGTATGGCTTGTTTGCCGTGGAAACCGGACTGCACCAGCTCCATCACCGTTACAAACACAAGAACCCGCGCAACGGCCGCGAATTGATCGGTGAAGACCGGGAGATCGTGCGGGTGGAAGTGCTGCCTTTCCTCGGCGAACCGGACAAGGCCTTCGCTAAAACCGTGAAATCAAAATCCACGGTCCTGAAGCCATCCAAAAGCCGGCTGGTGGAAAATGCCGCCGTGGAGGTCGCGTTGTTTCATGAGCCGTCCGTCCGCTCGTGGGAGTGCTGGACGGCGGGTCCGCGTGATGCCGCGCTGGAGCGCGGTATGCTGGTGCTTCATTCCCAAGTCAAACACACCGCTGTGCCGGTCACTGAGCTGGTGCGCCAGTATGATCTGGGGCTGGCCCCGAAGATCAAAGACCACCGCACGGGTCGCTCCTCCACAAATGTGGATCACATCCTGGAAGGCCATCTCGATGTCCTGACAACCAAAGCTGCGGCATCGAGCTAAGCTCCTGAGCGGCGCCTAGACCGGCTGGATGCCGCGCCGCGCCAGTTCACCGAGCGTCCAGTCGTATTCGCTCACGAGCTGGTCCACGACGTTCCGCTTCTTCATCGCATCCGGCATCACTTCCCAAGTGTAAGTCTCCATCTCGATGTGCGGGCAGAGCGTCGGTTCCTTCGCGAGGATATCGAGCACGCCTTGGATATGGTCCGAGGTGCTTTCGTAGATGGCCGTGGGCTCGCTGTGCAGAGGGATGTGGAAATGGATGCGCCACTCGAGTTTGCTCTGAGCGGCGGCATCACTCGTCCACTTCGCCGCCTCATCCAGCGCCACATCCAGGTCCTTGTAGCGCCGTATCGCGCCGGTGGCATTCCGTTCGATTACCTGATGGAAATAAACGGTATCCACGAAGGAACGCAGTGCCGCCCGGACTTCCGGCGTGGGCCGCACTTTCAACGCCGAGCTGAAATGCAGCTTGGAGATCTTCACACCGTTGTCTTTGAAACGGGCGATGACATCGGCGGGTTCCTCGTATTCGATCGCGAGGTGGCAATTGTCGTAGTTCACCCCTAGATGCTCGCCGAGGCGGCTATCGCTCGGGCGCTCATCGCGCATCTGGTTGTAGAACTGCACCATCTCCGTGCTCGTCTCCAGATAGCAGAGCGGTTCGGGTTCCAGACCAAGGTGCAGCTTCTTGCCGGTGTGTTCGCTCACCTTCGCGATGTGTTCCACGGTGCGCCAGAGATTGCGACGCATCGCGGATACTTGCGCGTCACTGGTGATGAATTCTTTGAACGAGCAGGGGACGGTGCTGATGCTGCCCTCCACGCCTTCGGGAACGATCTGCGCGAGCAAGTCGAAGAGACGATTCGTGTAAACGACGCGTTCATCTGTGGTCCAGTCCGGCGCGTAAACCTGTTCCTTCACGCGCGTGCCGTGAAAGCTGCCGTAAGGAAAACCGTTGATCGTGAAGACGTAGCAGTTCTCCTTGTCCAGCCAGTTACGGAACTCGGAGAGGCGGGCAGGCTCGCTCAATTCGCGCGAAGCCTGTTCACCGAGCCGCAGACCGATGGCGTAAGGCTTGCCGCCGGACACGCGATCGCGCACGCCGAGCGTGAATTGCTTCAGCGTGCCGAAGGTCTGTTCCCACGTCTCGCCCCGGTGGATGTTCGTACAATAAGCCAGATGCAGCCCATGCGTCAGTTGCATCCACTGATTGAACAGGATTCAGGCGGTGAGGCGAAAGGGGAAAATTACTTCCGCGCCTCTGGCGTGATGCTCAGCTCCACCTTCTTGCCGTCACGCATGATGATGACTTTCACGGGCACACCGATCTTCACGGAGTCGAGGGCGTAGGTGTAGTCGTAGATGTTCGCGATCTTTTGTCCGGCGAATTCCACGATGATGTCGCCGTTCTTGATGCCCGCCTTGTCCGCCGGGCTACCACCGCGCGCGCCGCTGAGCTTCACGCCCTGCACTTCAGAAGCGTAGTCAGGAATAGTGCCCAGATAGGCGCGCAGGCCATCGCGGGCACCGCCTTTGTCACTCTTCTCCACCTTCACGTAATCCGGACGCGCGCCTTCCTTAGCCAGGTCCAGCACGATGCGACGGGCCATCTTCGCGACGCGTTCCATGCCTTCATAATTCAGTGTGTCCGTGTCATCCGCCGGGCGATGATACTCTTCATGGCTGCCGGTGAAGAACGCCAGCACGGGAATGTTCTTCGGATAAAACGCGGTCGTGTCCGTGGGCAGATACGGATCGTCTTGCAGCGTGAGGCTGAAGCCGCCCACGACGTTCGCCTTCTCGATCAAGCCGCGCCACGCCGTGGACGAACCGATGCCTTGCAAGGTCAACTTGTTCTCCCGCACGCGTCCCACCATGTCGAAGTTCAGATAGGCCACGACGTTTGAAAGGGACAGCGTGGGGCTCTCCACGAACTTGGAGGAACCGATCAAACCCATCTCCTCACCGGACCAGAAGGAGAACACGATACCACGAGTGAAGGCGGCCGGATTTTTCTCCCGCTCGGCGGCCAAGTTCGCCGCGATCTCCAGCACGGCGGAAACGCCCGAGGCATTGTCATCCGCGCCATTGTGGATCTGGCCTTCCTCGCCCTTGATGCCGAAACCGCCCGTCTCACCGCGGCCCAAGTGATCATAGTGCGCACCGAGCATCACATACTCATTGCCGGACACCGGCGGGATGACGCCGACCACGTTGCGATCCGTTTTCTTCAGGTGATTCACCTTCGTGGCCAGGCTTACGGTCAAGCCGGGCAAGGTGAAGCGAACGTCCGCAGCATGCGGGTCCTCCTGATCAAGCATATCTTGCAGATGCTTCAAGGTCTTGCCGCTGCCCGCCAGCATGGCATCCGCGACCTTGCCGGAGATGGACGCGGCCACGATGCCGGAGCCCGCGAGGCTGCTGTCATAAGTCATGGGGGCGAGTTCACCGGGGTTTGGCGAGTTCGGTCCGGTGACGATGAGCAACGCTTTCGCGCCATGGGTGCGGGCGACGAGGGCCTTGTAGCGCAGGCCGGCGTAACGGTTCAATTCCGCGCGACGGGCTTGATCCACGCCTTCGGGCACATAGCGGAAGGCCACGACGATCTTATTCGAGACATTCAACGTGCCGCCGTAGGAATCGTAGCTATCACCCAGCTTGCCCGGCACGGTGAGACCATAACCCACGAAGACCACTTCACCGGAGACTTCACCATTTGCGCTGAAGGAGAGCGGGCGGAAGTCTTGCTCGGGGATGAAGGTCATTTCACGCAAGGTTTCGCCGGACTTGTGCAAGACGAGCCTGCAACCATTAGTCAGCGTCTGGACCCCCGCGGTGAATTCGAAATCCTGAAAGTAAGTGCCGGTATGGCCCAGGGGACGGACACCGCCGGCCTGCAATTGCTGGGCGATGTATTCAGAAGCGAGCTGTGCGCCAGCGGAGCCGGTGAGGCGCCCTTCGAGCTTTTCACTGGCCAGATAGGAGACGTGGCCGTAGAGGTCGTTGGTGCGGATCGCGGCATCGGCAGACACGATGATGCTCACGGGGTTCGCACCCTTGATGCCGACGAACGAGGCACCTTTCGCTTCATTGGCTTTCAACGCCTTCTGGGCGGCGGCGTGATCCCAGTTCGCCAGGAAGATCTGCGAGCCGCTGCCGCCTCGGCCCGAGGTCCAGGAGAGTTTTTTGCCATCGGGCGAGAAGACCGGCAGGCTGTCGAAGCCGTCCGTGTAGGTCACGCGGATGGGATCGCGGGTGCCTTGGGCATCAACAATGTAGAGCTCGAAATTTGCGAAGCCTTCCTTGTTCGAGCCGAAGATGACGTATTCACCGGAGGGGTGGAAATAAGGGGCCCAGGACATGGCCTTGAAGTCCGTGAGCCGCATGACATCGCTGCCATCCAGCTTCATGGTGTAGATGTCCGCCGTGTCACCCTTTTCATTGAAGCGACGCCAGACGATGCGTTGGCCATCCGGGGTGAAGAACGGGCCGCCATCGTAACCGGGAGTCTTGGTCAGGCGACGTTGCTCGGTGCCATCGGCATTCATCACGTAAATCTCGCCGAAGTAGGCAGCATCCAGCTCGTAACGCTGGCGCTCGGCAGGGGAGAGGTCCTTCAGCGGGAAAGCATCGCGGGTGGAGCAGAACACGATGAGCTTACCATCGGGCGAGTAGGCACCTTCGGCATCGTAGCCATCGGC